>CALRGH010000006.1 GCA_943357245.1 Candidatus Nomurabacteria bacterium | reverse complement strand
CCGCGTGGCTCAAAAAGTACGGTTCGATCCTTAATTTGAAAGTTCGAACCGACTTTTTTGAACAAATGAGTATTTTTCTCATTTGTTCGGTCGTTTGCCAATTCCATATTGTATTTCAAAAACTTTTCGGTAAGTTCGAACCGATTATTCGCTTTTTGCTCAAAAGCCGATAATTTCTCTTTGAGAAGCTGATTTTGATTAACTAACTTGTTTTTAGCTTCACGATATTCTTCGAGCGACAACGCACTTTCGAGATAGGCACTCATCAGCTTCTCTATCTTGGAATCCAAAAGAGAAATTTCATCTTTTGTTTTTTGAGAAAAAATCTCACTCGATTGGACTTCCGATTGCCGATCTTTTGCATTTTCGGCAATCATCCATTCTGTCCAATCGAGAGGCAAAGAAACTTTTTTGATTTCCTTTTGAATTTGAGAAGTGATGAGCTCCTCACGAACGTATTTTTGAGTACAAGGATTTTTCCGTTTGGTACATCGCAAATAGTTATGACCTTTTTGTTGCTCGGTAGTAATGAAGCAACCACATTCTCCGCAACGGAAAAATCCGCGATAGATATACGGCTTGAGACCTTTGCTATGCGGTTTAGATTTTTGGCTCATCACTTCTTGAACGGAATCAAAAAGTTTCTTTGTGATAATCGGTTCGTGCTTGCCCTCAAAAATCTCTCCGTTATACCTCATTAGACCGGTGTAAATCGGATTTTTGAGAAGTTTTTGATAATTCGACACCGCAAGCTCTCTACCGCTTTTTCGCTTCAATCCAAGCGCGTTAAATTTGTCGCGGACTTCCCGCAAAGTGAAGTTTCCAGTTGCATATGCCTCAAATGTCTTTTTAACTAAAATCGAAAGTTCGGGATGTGGCACAATACCTTTTCCTTTCTCGTTCACATATCCAATCGGAGACATTTGAGGCCATATTCCGTCCTTCACTTTGTTTCTGTGTCCGCGCTTGATATTTTCACTCAAATTATCCACATAATACTTGGATTGCGAAAAAGCGATTGAGAGCATGAATTTGCCTTGCGGTGTCGGATCAAACCAAAAAGTTGGAAATTTCATTTCTGAAATGACACCAGTATCAACGAGGTAGATGATTTTCCCTCCATCTACCGAGTTGCGAGCAAGTCTATCGGGATGCCACGCCAAAATACCAGATGCTTCGCCACGCTCCATACGCTCTATCATTTCGTTAAACACGGGGCGACCTGGTATTTTGGCGGTCTGCTTTTCGACAAAGACATCTACTACTTCCAGTTGTTCTTTCAACGCGAGTTCTTTTAACTCACTCAACTGGTCAGCAATACTGCGGACTTGCCTGTCTTTGTCGTCCGTAGACTTGCGAGTATATATAAAAAACTTTTTGGTTTGATTATTCATAGAATTGTATTGGCAAACGACGAGCCACGCGGAGCGTGGAAAACCCTTTTGGATTCTGGATTCGGCGGGGGGAATGCATTAGTGTCGGCGCTTCGCGCCGACCCAGATTTGAGTTCAGAAACCCTTTTCGAAAAATTGCGGTGTGTATTGAACGAAGTTCGAATGTATTTTGAATTGAATCCTGATGCAGAATGATGCGCGCCTCGGACACGCTCGCGGACTCGCGTGTGCAAAAACCAAAAAATTTCCTTGCATTTTTCTCGCGCCTCCTCCCCCCACCCCTCCGCCGCGAAGCGGAAAAAGGAATGGAAAGGAAATTTTTGGTTTTGCTTCGCCGGTAGCATAAATCCAGTTTATCACAATATCCAAACTTTGGATATTGAAAATTTAGATAGAACATAGTACTATATGACTAGGTCAAGACAAACAAAGGAATACGCCTATTTTGTTGAGCGATTGCGGAAAGCTCGCGAGGAGGCAGGATTGACTCAAACCGAAGTGGCAAAGAAATTAAAGCGTCCGCAATCGCATATTTCTAATGTCGAATCGGGACAGCAAAGGGTTGATGTTGTCGAACTCCAATTTTTTGCGAAGATTTATAATAAAGACATTAACTATTTCATTAAATAATTTATGAATTGCAAAAATTGTAACAATCCGCTTCCCGATAGTGCAAAGTTTTGTGGTAAGTGTGGGGCAAAAGCTGTAAGCGAAACAGCAGAAATTGTTCAAGCAGTAAAGACAAAAACTGTAAACGGTCTACGAATTACAGTTGGTATTATCCTTGCTCTGCTTGTCTTTGGAGGTTTAGGCAAAGCGTTAATGGTCATTATCAAAATTGGTGCAGTATTGTTGTTTGGAATTGAAAGCACCGAGGGTTACGACAACGCAGAAGCCATTGGAAATATTTTAGGATTTATAGGAGCGGCTTATCTAGCCAACTTGGTATATATCGCTATTGCTGGGAAAGATAGATCGGGAGAGAAAAAGAAATGGTATCAGTTTGGAGGGTTCATGGCGACAGGAAAAAAGACAAAAGCTCGACCAATTCTTGCTGTGGTAATTGTAGTTATCGCTCTTTTTGCTCTTGTTTTATCCGCAGGGTTCGATTCATTGGAAACAACGCGGGATAAAGCTGTTGAGTCCGGTCAATATGTCCCTACCGATAATTGGATTAGTTACAATAACGCTCCCGATTTTTCTGTAGATTTTCCTTCTCGTCCAGTTCACGACACAAAGACTCAAGATACACCAAATGGGAAAGTTCAAATCGATAGTTATAAGACCGCAAATGAAACTGCTGATGTCGCCTACATCGTCAACATTTCTAGTTTTTCATCTGATGTAGATGTATCTGACCCATCCGCATTTCTTGAAAATACCGTTCAACTTTCCGCTAACAACGGCACTGTCATAAATTCGACTCCAACAACGAAAAACGGTTATCCCGCGATTGATTATTTAATAGAAATTGTACATCCAGATACCACGTCTAGGATTCGAGGATTGAACATTTTGGTTGACCACAAACTTTATCAATTACTTACTGCGTATGACAAAACACAAGAATATCTATTGCAATACGATAAGTTTGTGGATTCATTCCAAGTCAAATAATTATGTTTTGCACAATCTGTGGCAATAAAATTACATCCGATGAAAAATTTTGCACACATTGTGGGCAAACAATCGGTGTTGCTAAAAGCGACACCCCCTATCAAGTCAATTCAACAAAAACAGCAGGTGGAGCATTTAAAAAACTGCTTAAGTTTTGTCTTTGGTTAGGTTTAGCTGGACTCGGTATTTGGTTAATTATTGCTCTTGGGCCACTTTGGATTATTGCAATAATTCTCGGACTTATACTTTTTGTGCTTGCGAATAGGTAATTATGACAGAAGACGACAAAAAATTACCAGAGGAAGGAAGCACCCCTAAAATAATTAGGGGTGCTTTGCAAGTAATCGGCGGAGCCGTACCATTCGCGGGCGGTTTGTTTTCTGCGGCGGCAGGCGCATGGTCAGAAAATGAGCAAGAGCGAGTAAATAAATTTTTTCGACACTGGATAAAAATGCTTGAGGATGAAATACGAGAAAAAGAAAGAACCATTCTCGAAATTATGGCTCGACTAGATATTCACGATGAAGAAATTGCTAAAAGGTTGGAAAGCAAAGAATACCAATCGCTTCTCAAAAAGACATTTCGAGAATGGTCTGGGGCGGAAAGCGAGGACAAGAGAACTTACATCAGAAACATACTAGCTAACGCTGCCGCTTCTTCTATGACGAGCGACGAAGTCGTTCGTCTTTTCATTGACTGGCTTAAAATGTATTCCGAACTTCATTTTAAAGTTATTGCCGTCATTTATAAACATGGAACCAGTGGAGTTTCTCGCGGTGGCATTTGGCGTGATTTAGGAAAAGCAGAAGTTGCGGAAAATTCTGCTGATGCGGATTTATTCAAGCTCCTAATCCGAGATTTGAGCACTGGTGGTGTAGTTAGACAACATCGTGAAATTGATTATTACGGAAATTTTGTTGCTAAAACTCCCGAACGTCGTCCGAAAGGATCGGGACCAAAACCCGTAACTTCTGCGTTTGACGATGAAGATTCGTACGAACTTACAGAACTCGGAAAGCAATTTGTTCACTATGCTATGACAGATTTGCCACTCAAAATCGAATACAAGCCCCAAAACGATAATCCTACGGAATAAGGGAGCAATCCCCGCCGTTTTATAATATCTCCTAAAAACGGCGGGGATTTGTGCGCGCACAGGGCGGGCGGGGCAAGCACATACAGATTTGTTTGTGCCTAGCACAATCCGCATTATGAGTTACCACCGAACTCGGTCGGAGGCACAGAGTTTCAAGCTACCACAGAACGCGGAGAGGAAGCGCCTCGGTCGCCGTGAGGGTGGAGAAAAGAGCAAACAAAAATGTTAAAATAGGATTGCTCTTTTCGGAGACTGAAACGGCGAAGCAAAACCAAAAAAATCCTTTCCATTTCTTTTTCCGCTTCGCGGCGGAGGGGTGGGGGGAGGAGGCGCGAGAAAAATGCAAGGAAATTTTTTGGTTTTTGCACACGCGAGTCCGCGAGCGTGTCCGAGGCGCATTGGTTCGCTTCACCACGCAATTGGAGCGTACGGAGAGATTCAGAGCCACTACGCACGCGGGGCGTGCGATTAGTCGGAATCAGGGTTCAATTCAAAATACATTCGAACTTCGTTCAATACACACCGCCAATTCAAAAATCCCCCATATGGGGGATTTTTGAATTGGCGGAGATTTGTCACAAAACAGTCCTTTCCACGTTATACTATAAAACAGTATGGACAGCACTGAATGGAAGATTCTAATAGAAAAAGCAACAAACGGCGACAAAGAAGCCGAAGACACCTTATTCGGCACGCTTTATAGGCCAGTGTGGAGGTATTTAATGCGAAGAACAAATGACCACGACCTGACAGACGACCTCACGCAAGATGTATTTCTAAAATGGCATCGCAATCTTGCTCATATAGAATTACAAGATTCTCCCCTGCCTTACTTATTTACCGTTGCTCGAAATACACTCATTGATCATCGTCGCAAGAAAAAAACAATTTCTCTTGAATCACTCCACCACGACATACCAAACGCCCAAGATGAACAATCACAGATACTAGATAGAGAATCACGAAATGAAATTGAGCACGCATTGTTACGACTCCGCCCTGAAGAACAACTAATCATCGAACTTTCTGTATATGAACATCATTCTGCGAAAGAAGTAGCTCACCTCCTAAAAAAATCAGAAGTCTCCATCCGCCAAATAAAACACCGCGCGCTCGAAAAAATAAAAACTATACTTAGCCACCAATAATATATGCACGAACAAGAAGAACAACAAGAATATATCTCCGCACTCAACATACTCAAATCAGATGAAGAGCCACGTAAGGAATCCTACCGTGCTTTTCTGCTTACCCTTAATCCAGAAAAAACCACAACGCACCACAAACCAATCCGAGAACAACAATCGCTCGTATGGTTTCGTCGTTCATTTGTATTTCCATTTGGTGTTGGCGCATGCATTCTTTTGTTACTTATTATGTATCAAGGAAATCCCAGGAAACAAGCCCTTGCCGAAGTCATCACTGGTACTGATGCAGACACTGAAGCTTCTAGTATAGCCGCAGATGTAATTGATTTTGGTGATCTTGTATTACTCGATAACGACACTAGTGAATTATATGAACTCTAAAATAATTACCATTTTAATAGCATTACTTTTCATACTCGCAATTCCCCATACGGTTGCGCATGCTTCTTTCTTGTCACCTAAAAACAAAGACTCATTTTGTACAAACCTTCCTGCAACAGAAGCGCGACTCTGGGCAAAAGTGAATGCACGCAGTGCAAAACGCACAACCATTGTCGCAAATCATGTCAAAGAATTACAAACAAAATGGCAAAAAACTGATTCAACAATACAAACAACACGTAGAGATATAGATGCAAAACGCGCAACTGCATTTGAAGCACTATACGCAAAAGCAAAAAACGAAGAGCAAAAACAAGCAGTTGCTACTCTTGTACAATCAGTCACAACCATAACCGCCACATACCGAGCATCTGTAGATGATGCCATTCGGACAGCGACAGCAAAAATGCAAGCACTACTAACCGAAAAAGAAAACCCGAGCGATTTAGGACAAGCAATTAGTCGCGCACGAAGTGCGTGCGCTATTGGCCGACGTGACGCTGATGCAAAAAGTGAATTTGCAAAAGATGTCACGGCTATCGCCCACACAAAAATTAACAAAAAAAATACCGAACCATTCACTGCACAAATAAACCAGATCCGCACAATACGCGAACAATCTATTGCGCAAGCGATGACTACCTACAAAAAAGCCCTCGCTCTCGCAAAAGACCAATTTGATCGCTCATTTTAAATGAGCCATTCCTCTTATGGGTGGTCATGATATAATTCTAGGTAAATCATCAAAATCAAATACTCATGACACACGAAATCATTCTCGCTCTTTTGTGTGTTATTGGCGTAGGATTGCATTGGCAATTTTCACTCGCATTACACACTTTTTTTCTGCATCGCTACCATACGCATGGACAATTTTCCATGAGCGTGTACTGGCAACGATTCTTTTACATTCTTACCTTTTTGTTGCAAGGGCCTGCGTTTTTAAAACCAGAAACCTACCGCAAATTACATCTTGCTCATCATGAATTTAGTGACACAGTGAAGGATCCTCACTCACCTTCCAATTATCTTATTGGTCGCACTACTCATAAATTCTGGGAACCACTCTTTGTTATGATGCTCGATACGAAAAAAATTTTTAGAGAAATTCAAGAAAACAAACACTGGATTTCAAAAAGGTACGAGGCAAAAATCGCAATTGATTGGAAAGGATTTGAAACAGTCAGTAACAGTAAAGAAGCAACTCTTCTTATGGGCGCATTATATATACTGCTTTGGTGCTTAGTTATTCCATATTGGATACTGCTTGTGTTTTTACCAATCATTCTCTTAAACGGTCCCTTGCAAGGTGCTATTGTAAACTGGTTTGGTCATGTAAAAGGTACTCGAAATTTTGAGACTGACGACAACTCAAGAAACACCCCTTGCGCACCGCTGATGAACGGTGAATTGTACCAAAACAATCACCATCAATTTCCTGAGAGTCCAAACTTAGGATATGGTCCTGGAGATTTTGACCCGATTTATCATCTGATGATTCGTCCTCTTCTTGCACTTCGCATTATCAAACTTTCGAGTAAAGCAAAAAGAGAACTCATTGCGATCAAGTGGTGGCGAGCAAATCTTCGTAAATCCCCTTCTGCATAATTGCAGGTGGGGATTTTTTATATGAGAAAAATGCAGATGCGGGATTTTGCGCAGCATTTTCCTGCATCTTTTTTTAATCCCCAGTTCCTTGCTACCTGCTACCAGCTACTTTCTTGCTATACTTGTCATATGCCTCTCCACCCTGATTCCCTGCTTAGTTGGGAAGTACACGAATACAAACACCAACCAAAACACAATGACTGGTTTTGGGCACTTGGTATTATCACGGTAGCCAGTGCGGTTGCTGCGGTACTTTTTTCAAATTATATTTTTGCCGTACTTATTATTGTTGCGGGTATTACGTTATCACTTTACGCAAAACGCCCACCTGGAATTATCACTATTAGTATTACTGACGATGGCATCCAAGTAGCCCATCATTTTTATCCGCACATACACACCGTATCGTTTTGGATATCCCAAGATGAAGACGGCTATCGGTTACTCTTTATGAGCGACCGTATCTTTATGCCACTCATTGCAGTCCCCCTCCAAGGCGTCTCCAAAGAAGAAGTCAAAGCACTCTTGTCGCCAAAATTAAAAGAAGCGCTCCTCACCGAATCTAGAAGCCACAAGATTATGGATAAATTAGGGTTTTAGAAAAAGACAAAAAATCTCAGCGAGAAGCTGAGATTTTTTATACGTGTGGCCCTGGCAGGAATCCCCCTCGACTAAATTTTTGCCGTCGCAAAAATTTGTCTGGGCACCACCTCGCGACATTTTGAAACAAAATGTAACGCTCCGACGTTCGATTCCTGCACGCAAGCAAAGCAGTTTGCTTGCTCAGGGCCACAATATGAAAAACCGACTCAGTGAGTCGGTTTTTCATATTGTGGCCCTGGCAGGAATCGAACCTGCATTTCTCCCTTCGCAGGGGAGTGTCCTATCCATTGAACGACAAGACCATCTATTAAAAGTGAAGCTAGTATACGATAGAAAGGTCTTTTGGTAAAGCTACAGTTCTTGCTCCTTCAGCCATGTTTCCAGTTCATTGGGCTCTATCTCCCCGCACAAATAGGTATCTGTTTTTGGATTGTAGAAAAACGGCACTCCCCCACAACGGTCTTTATCAATCGCCTCCAATTTTTTTAATTCCTCTTCGTTGTGCCAAACCTCAACACGATCAAATAATTTTCCTTGCTTTTTTTCAGTCGCATCCAAAAGCTCGTGCATTTTTGCACAATGCGGGCAATCTTTACCATAATAAAAAGTGAACATGTATTAAGTATACAAGGATGTTTCCATAAAAACAAAAAACGCCAAAGGCGTTTTTTGTTTAATAGATTTATTTAACGTTTGTCATTCGAGCAATGCGAGACTTCTTGCGAGCAGCAGTGTTTTTCTTTATAACACCAGACTTTGCAGCCTTATCGATTGCACTGTATGCGAGAGCTACTTGTTTTGTTGCTTCAGCGCCTTTCTTTTCTTTCACAAGACGTTCAATACTCTTGAATGTTTCTTTGAGCGCTTTTTTCTTACGATCGTTGACTGCTTTTTTGCGCATTGATCCGCGGAGTGCTTTTTTTGCTGATTGGGTGATTGGCATAACTTAGTTAGTAGATAGTAGTAAGTAGCTAGTAGTAGGACAATTTCGAACAGAAGCACTATAGCAGAAAAAAACAGCATTTACAAGGGCGGGCCCAGAATTTGGTTTCGCCAAATTCCTCGCTATTGGTATACTGTGTTCACTACTTACTACTAACTATTTACTACTTACTAATCCATGATTTCCCACATTCGCGGCCCCGTTGTAGAAATTACCGATAAATATGCCGTCATTGAAACCGGTGGTTTGGGCTATCGTGTGTTTACCACAGCCGACACGCTCGCTTCCCTTTCGCTCGACATAGAAGCGAAGCTTTTTACCTATCTCGCAATTCGGGAAGATGCACACGAGCTGTACGGATTCCTCTCGTCTGGTGAACGTGAGCTTTTTGAAATGCTTATTTCTGTATCTGGTATTGGTCCAAAATCAGGACTTGGTATTTTAGGACTTGCCTCAATCGATCTCCTCTCACATGCCATCGCGTCTGGTGATACTGGCTACCTTACGAAGGTTTCTGGCATTGGTAGAAAGACTGCAGAAAAAATTGTCATTGAATTACGCGACAAATTGGCAAGTAGAATAGATATCGGCAAGCGCCCTATGGAATTGCGTGGGTCTGGTGATGTCATGGACGCACTTAAAGTGCTTGGGTACAGCGAACGTGAAATCCGCGAAGTGCTGGGACATATACCAGAAGATATCACGGATACAAATGCTCGACTCAAACACGCGCTCAAGTTATTGGGGAGAAATTAAAAAGCGCGTGGTATTCTATATCTATGGCAGATGACAAGAAAAAACCAGCAGAAGGAGGTTCATCCCTTGGGTGGCTTATGCCACCAGCACACCCTGGATTTTTTTTCCTGTGGCTGTTTGGAGTATTTATGTTCATGTTTTTTATTTGGTACATTACCGGCGGTGTTGAACGTTCCGAAAATGCACCAGTATTTGTACAATCTCCTGTCGCGCCAATCATCACTGACACAAGCGCACCACCGCTGAAAGATTGGCACAATGTTGCCTTCAGTAATTTTTCATTAAATGTACCTCCTGGCTGGTATGTGGTGAACCCGACTCAGCCAGAGAATCTTGTTTATCGTGGTGGTGTTACCAATGGCGTTACTACTATTTCATTTGAATATGGATTGTATATCAAACCAGACATTGATGAACGCGACAATCGCTATCAAATAACGAAAGAATTAGTTGGTCCTACAAATGCAAAGTTATTTTTACCTAAAAAATTTGGTACAAAAACAGTAATGCTTTTTGACCGATATCCGTACAAAGAAAGTTTGATGATATTTGGCATTAGTCTTACCCCAGAAACACAGGCGACAGCGCTCACTATTATGCGCAGTGTCCGATTTGTAAATTAGTAAGTAAAATATTAAACAGTAAACAAAACGCAGAATTTGGCTTCGCCAAATTCTGCGTTTTGTGTTATTCGCTTCTACTATCTACTTACTACTTTCTACTAACTGGTGTAACGCTATTCCTCCAGCAACACTCACATTGAGCGACTCTTTCTCTCCTTGCATGGGAATTTCAAAAATGATGTCTGCTTGTTGTAACAAATAATCTGAAACACCATTTACTTCATTACCAAGCACAAGCGCCCACGCTTGTGCTTTTTGCTTTGCAAGTGGAATTGCTTTTGTGTCTTGTTCAAGTACATAGAGTGGCAATTTTTGTTTTCGAATATAGAGAACTACTTCTTCTGCTGTCCCCACTGATTGCCAAGTAATTGTTTTTTCTGCACCAAGTGCAGTCTTGGCGACTTTTGCATTTGGGCGTCCAAATCGGTCTATAGGGGTCGGGGTGATACCGATCAGAATAATTTCTGAAATACCAAATGCATCCGCGGTACGAAATAATGATCCGACATTCTCGGAAGAGCGTATGTTGTCGAGGAGGAGGATTTTTTTAGGCATAGGAAAGCTAAAATAGGAACTCCCCGCGACTTTCCTTTTGTCGTCACAAATAATTTCTCGCCGTCGCTCGAAATTTTTGCGACCCCGCCTCGCGGTTTTTCGAAACGAAAAACATCGCTGCGGCTCGGACTAGTCGTCACGAATAAATTATTCGCCGACGCTCATAATTTTTCGCGACCCCGCCTCGGCTGTTCCGATTGGTATCGAAACATGCCTGCGGCTCGGACTAGTGCATAAAAAAGTAAAGCAGTTTACTTTTTTAGCCTAGTCCGCCCGGTAGGAATCGAACCTACGACCCTCTCCTTAAAAGGGAGCTGCTCTACCAACTGAGCTACGGGCGGATATTGTGCTTTATATTTTTCCTTACTTTTTCCACTACCAGCTGATACCTACCAAGACACCTCCTGGCGGTTAAAACAATTTATCCGATAAATTGTTCACCCGAACATTTTGAAACAAAATGTTTTAGGGAAACAAGTGATAATTGAATACTGCAAAAGTAACATATTTATGACATAAAATCAAGAAATGTCTTCGACGACAAAATGTATTGTTTTGGTATACTCAAAGCATGAATCCGGTAGTAGAAAATGGCAGCGCCGGAAGCATTGAGGTGAACTAGTTATATTTTTTAACTTTTGCGTAATTTATCAACATAATAAAGATGGTACGAATCAATACTGCCATTTTTCACTACCCGGATGAAAACACTTATCATTACATTACTCATTATTATTGCAGTTGTTGGCGGTGGATATTTATTAGTGCAAGTAAGCAAACCAGACCCTACTGCACCAAAAGCAGTTTTTGCTCAATGTCTAAAAGATCAAGGAGTTGTATTTTATGGAGCATTTTGGTGTCCACACTGCCAAGCACAAAAAGCACTCTTTGGAAATTCAAAAAGTTTTCTTCCGTATGTAGAATGTTCAAATGCGGATAATTCTCAAAAACAAATTTGTATCGATAAAAAAGTAGAAGGTTACCCAACATGGTTTTTCCCAAAAGAAATTATTGTTGAGAGTGTAGCTCTACCAATTATTTGCGATGTGCAACCAGGTCCTGTTGACCAACCAGCATCATGCGTACAAACAGGTTCAAAGTATTACAAGACGTGGAATTTTGCTGACGTAAAAGTAATTGCAGAAACAGATCCTGTGCACACAGGATCGACATGGACATTCCCCGCTGGCTCACGTACTAGCGGCGAACTTGATCTTGAAAAGCTCACAGCATTTTCTGGATGCGTAGCACCAACCGAAAAATAATATGAGCACCTCTATTTCTATCTTCAATACAATTCTTGCACTCGGTATTTGTGGAATATTATTATTCACAATATTGTTACTACTCTCACGATTTATCCGTGCGCCATTTATTTCTTGGCTTTCGGATTTTGTTGGCAAAAATAGAGTTATCATTTCACTTGCACTCGTTAGTAGCGCAACACTCATCAGTCTTTTTTATTCTGATGTGATCGGCTACCCACCCTGCAAACTTTGTTGGTTGCAGAGAATATTTTTCTATTCGCAAGTTGTCTTATTTGCAACAGCACTTATCAAACGACTTCCCACTCGCGATGTGCTTATGTATGGATTTAATCTTTCTGTGATCGGATTTTTAATTGCGGCATACCACACATTCATTACTTTCACTGGTATCAACCCTCTTCCTTGCGGAGTCGATGTTTCTTGTACTACTCGCTATGTGATGGAATTTGGCTTCATCACCATCCCTACCATGTCGCTTATTGTCTTTACTGCACTCCTTGCTATCGCAAAACACCCTCGCCGAGAAACGTTGTGATATAAGGGTTTTTATACATTCACGATGGATACCGTGTCGAGCACGGTACGACCAGAGGTCGCTTTTCCACAGGGCGTTGTTTGTTGTGTATAAATCGGTGTATACTGTATTCAGATACAAAAATAGTTCGCTTCCAACAATGAGGTGTTTAACCTCCACAAATATCGAAGTCGAATATCATATCGAAACATAGCTCTTTTCTGATAAAAACTAATTGCTCAATTAATTTTTATCAACACTTGTTCATTCGATTCGGAAATTATTAACAATCCCGAATCTCACTATATTAAATACCCTTTCATTTTTGAAAGGGTATTTTTTTATGATTTTTATTTTTTAAAAAAATGTTATAGCGACTTCATCAACAAAAGCTCAAGTTCTGTTTCTAAACTATTATTTTGAAGTTGTGTCCTGTGGAGCATGTGTACAAGATTGCGCGTGAGTCCAACAAATTCTTCATCTTTATATTTTTTTCGTCCACTTACTGCTTTCGTAAATACGAATGGCGCAAGCCCAGAAGCTGACGCGCCTCTGCCTGCAAGTATCATGCATTTTATTTGCCAAAAAAGTGCGCCGTGGATTTCTCGCGCAACCGCACCACTGTCCGATAATTTTCTAAAGATACTCCATGCTTCCAATTTATTTCTCGCGAGCACTGCATCAGTCAACGCAAACGGTGTGCTCTCTTTTTTTTCTTGTGTTGGGGGAAGTTCTACAAGAGTTGCGTTTTTAAATATTTTTTTATCTGCAACAAGAAACGTATCTGTGGTAAAAATAAATACACGATCACTTGTAATAAAATCATCTGCACGTTCTCGTACCAAATCACCACATTCCCCTACTAACACATCACTAATTACCACTTGCGTAATTTTTGTTTCAAAAAGTGACACATCGTGTATCAACGAATCGAGCAGTATCCCTGTTACTGTACTCCCCTCAATATACGAATGTGTGCCCTTCGTGAGTTTTTTAATTTCACGTGTCTGCGCATCTTTATTTTTTCCTATAATAATAGTAAGCATGATTTTTAAAACGGATGTTTCGCTTCGTACCCCCGATATGCGTCACCATATCGCGCACGCAGTATTTTTTCTTCTTGCCGTAGAAAAGTAAATTTGGTCACGATAAATGCAACAGCGCTCATAATGAACATCCATACCATACCCGTAACAAATGAAAATCCAAGCGAGAGAACAAAAAGTCCTACATGTGTTGGGCTTCGGAGAAATTTGTATGGGCCATGTTCAAAACTCTCCGATGTAAGGAGTGTGATATCTTTGCGAAGCATCACTTTTTTGCGAGAAATATATTGAGAATAAAAAACAAGCCATGTGCCGAGGATCATCAACAAAAAGCCAATTTCCTGATATTTTGCAAATTGCGCAAATGGCACAATATACTGCAATAAAAACGCGCCAAGTATCGCCACAAAATGGGTTATATACGAAAGACTAAGCAAGTGATGAATGTGAGTTTTCTGCATATACTTATTGTACTTATTTAAAAATAAGACGCTATTTGGTATCTGTTAGATTTGTACCGATTCCTGCATGCACCGCAAGAGGTACTTCTGATTTTAATTTTAAATACGATCGCAGAAGTACGCCATCAAGTGCACTCGTTATAATTTCTGTTGCTTTTGCAATCGCACTGTCTTCTATTTCATACACTAATTCATCATGAATTTGGAGCACGAGATGCACTTTTTTCTCTAGTCCCGCCTTCTTTATATCTTCATCTGCAAACCTAATCGCGAGCTTAATAATATCCGCCTCTGTTCCCTGTATTGGTGCATTGCCTGCCATACGTTCTGCATTTGCACGCAAAAACGGCAACCGAGAATTGATGTCTTTAAAATACCGTCGTCGTCCAAAAAGCGTCTTAGTATATCCATTCGTTCGTGCAAATTGCTTGGTTTCTTCCATATACCGCGCAGCTCCGCGAAAGGTAGCGAAATACGCACCAATATATTCTTCTGCTTCCGCACGCGAGGTGCCAAGATTTTTCGCAAGCGCATTACTCCCCATCCCATAGAGAATACCGAAGTTAATTACTTTTGCTTTGCGACGCATATCGCTTGTTACATTCTCTTCAGTCACTCCAAATACTTTTGCGGCGACATTGGTATGAATATCTTTGCCGTTTTTGAAAATACTAATGAGCTCTTCATCGTTTGCAAGTATGCCAAGCGCGCGAAGTTCTATTTGCGAATAATCAAATGCAACGAGTTTTGTCCCCGGCGATGCAATAAACACACTGCGAAATCGTCGCCCGAATTCACTCTTGATAGGAATGTTCTGCAAATTTGGTTGTTCTGAAGAAAATCGTCCGGTCGTTGTACCATGTTGGACAAACATCGCATGCAATCTGTCATGCTTGTCTAATTTTTCCGGTACCGCATCCACATAGGTCGATAATAATTTTTGTGCTTCACGATACTCAAGCATGAGCGCAACAATTTCGTGCGACGATGCGAGCTCATCGAGCACGCTTGCTCGTGTCGATCGTTTTGCATTTCGTTTTCCGGGAAGTTCAAGATGAAGTTCATCAAATAACACTTCCCCTACTTGTTTGGGTGAATTAATATTAAAGGGATGTCCAGAAAATCCAAATATTTTTTCGGTGAGTATATCAAGCTTTGCAACTAATTCCGTGCGTAATATTCCAATTGCTTTTCTATCAATAAGTACCCCATGGTCACTCATTGCATGCACCATGGGTACAATTGGTAATTCTATTTCACCATACACATCTCGCAGTCCCATCGCATCCAATTTTGCAAATACTTTTTTCTTTGCATCAGCAAAATTTTCTGAGTTAGTTGCTTCCAGTATTTTTTCATAGGTAGGCGCTGTAAGATCTGAATTCGTAAGCCAAAGTGCAATGCCTGTTGTTTCAAGTTCGTGTGCGTCAACTTTTTCTATAATTTTTTCAGTCTGATCTAATCCATCACCAATATCTTTTAATCGCGGGATCAAACTTCGAAATTCTAATTGCTTAAACAGTGTTTCGATATCAGTTGGTTTTACATGTTTCTGCCAAATATCATGTGGTAATGCAAACTCAATCGGCACATCGCATTTAATGGTCGCGAGTGTTTTTGAAAACATCGCTTCCTCTTCCCCTTCTACAAGAAGTTCAAGCATTCTGTCGCTCACACCAAGTGTTTCTTGTACTTTTTTCTTATCTTTTTTTAATGCTTTATATAACTGTTCTATGGTCTCATATGCTTGAATAATCGTCGTGCCTGTTTTCTCACCAATACCGGCAATGCCGATAATGTTGTCAGACGTATCCCCGCGAAGTCCTTTATAATCTGCAATGCTTGCTGGCGAAAATCCGTAGCGCGCAACCACCGCATCTTCATCATATAAAATAGTATCCTGTAATCCTTTTTTAAGTGTATACACCTGCACTTTTTTTCCATCAATCAATTGCATGGTATCCATATCGCCCGATGCAATAACAATCTCAATATCTTTTTCTGGTTTAAGTATAGTAACAATCGTTCCTAAAATATCATCTGCTTCATACCCGGGCATTTCATAAATCGGAATGCCGAATGCCGTAAACACATCTCGACTAGTATTTATTTGGGTGACCAAACTATCATCTATTTTCGCCCGCCCCGCTTTATACCCATCATATGCTTCGTGGCGAAAGGTCTTTTGCGGCAAGTCATAACAGGCTATCAAATAGTCAGGTTTTAGGTCTTTGATGATCTTAAGGAGCATGAGCGAAAGGCCGTACAGTGCGCCCGTAGGACGCCCGTCAGAGGCACTAAAGTCAGGAAGTGCGTGATAGGAGCGATGGATGATAGCATGTGCATCAAGCAGAATAAGCCGCTTTACTTTGAGTTTGCTTGTGGTGAGTTTGTCGAACCCATCGAAAGGTTTTTTCGCCTCTTTTTTCTCGGATTTTCCTTCTGATTTTTTAACCCTTTTTTCCGCCATATATGAGCCAGTATACCATTTTGCTCAATAAAAAATCGCCTCATTTTTGAGGCGTATAAATAAAAAGACACTTCGCGCCAAGGATTTAAGAATCCAAAGCACAAAGTGTCTTAACACAAGTTCAAAATTACTTAGCGTCACCATTGCGAGAGAGGAACTGATCACCAGCATTCCACCCACGCGGCTCGAAGCCATAGCAGTCCCACAGCGCATTGCCGGAGTACCAGAACGCGAACACGGTAAACACCCGACCTGATTTCAATTTGAATATGCCAATAACATTCGCATATCCATTGTTGAGGAGCGTGCCTGCTTCGCCTTTCGACTGCTTATTAATCTCTGTGCAGAGATAATTGAGCCGATTGTGAGCTTCTGACATACCTTCGGGAGTATTCATGTCGATAGTCACTTCGCCAATTTCTGGCCAGATAACATCATCGTGAGCACTTTCAGTGTTCGTGTGCCAATGGTAAGTTACCTCACCTATGGGCGCATCTACATTGTCCTGTAGTACTTCCTGTAAAAATTGCTGAAAATCACTTTCATCGGCATAAAGATTTTTATCCGTAACAAAAAATGTTTTCAGGTTTACCGTAGTGAGTTCGATGGTGACCGTTTTTACAAACCGCATCACTTTTTCGACAACAGCTTTTGTCGTGTCAGTAATTCCGTTTTTTACTTTTTCAAGCAATGTACGGATATCATTTTTGAGACCGTCTGAAATCGAACTCGATTCCAACGCCTCTTTGGCTGTTTCGTATGCCATAGGGTTTATTTTTTTGGGTTTTTGAATTTGGTAGTATTATAGCATTTTTAGTACCATTTTGTCAATACCCACCAAATACAAGAAAAACCGCTCTTAAATACAGGGATTTTCACCACCCAGGAGGCCTTGCCTCCTGGGTGTTACTCTCCATAGTTAATCCAGTCCATTATTTCTTTTTGAAAAGAATTCTTTTTTGAAAAATATTGTGGGAATGGTTTGATGTTTATGATATTTTTATATTTTCTATCTTTTCCTAAAAAGTCGCGGTAACTTGAATACTCATATGAATCCAAATAGTGCAATGCTTCTTTTTTGTTCGTAATCCCCTCTTTTTTCCACTTTGGATAAATTAGTTTAATGGGGTTTAAATGAATATATGAAAATATATATTTTAAATATACATCAGTATCAACATGTTCAGCTTTAAATTTTCCTTCAAAAAGACTCCCTGTTCTCTTATACTTTTTGTTGTAATACATAGCATAGGCCGTTGATAGTTTTTGCATAAATTTACTAATACCACCATCTTCAATCTGAGTGATAAGTACATGAAAGTGGTTCGGCATCAAACAATATGCACCAATGGCAACAATTTCTTTGCTTCTTTTAACATTAAAGGCGTTTTCTTTTTTTGAAAAATTATTAAGATCAAAATTATTTACATTATTTGAAATAAATAATATCAACAAAAAATACAAATAATCTTGTTTATCGTGAAAAATCTTTTGCTTACTATTTCCTCTGTTGTAAATATGAAAATATTCTCCCTCTACAAAATTTATTTTTCTGACTGACATGCTTTTATCATATCTCGATATTACCCAGGAGGCAAGGCCTCCTGGGTAATTAAGAATTGATTTCGATAACCCTTTTAGAGTCTTCTGTGTGTGCCAATCGTATCCAAATAGAATTCTCTGGAATCAAATTTTTCACTTTTTCTGGCCATTCGATAATGATGAGATTTTTCGGATCACTGATTAACTCGCTCCACCCGAGACGAGCGAGTTCATCGTCGCTTTCTAAACGATAGGCATCAATGTGGACAAGGGTCGTAGCGTCTAGGGTATAGGGTTTAGGAATAGTAATCGGATAGCTTTTCATAATCACATACGTGGGTGAAATCACTGTCTCAGTAATACCTAATTGTTTTGCTATTTCTTTCGTAAGTGTTGTTTTGCCAGCACCGAGATCGCCTGCGAGCGCGAGGATACGCGCTCGCGCAGGTTCTAGGGTGTGAGCGCTAGTTTCTAATGAGCGCAAGATTTCTTGTGCAATCATAGGTATTTCTTTTTCAGAAAATTCTCGTTTCATTTTGCCAATATAACACAAAATCCGCCATCGGCGGATTTTGTGTTTCTTATACTTATTCTTGTTACTTATACTTTCTTATCGTCCTTAAACGCTTTGCGTGCAAGGTAGATAATACCAAAGATAATCAAGATAATGATAAACCATTCAATAAGTGAGTTTGGAAGAAATCCAAATCCACCAAAGAGTGAAAATCCTGTACTGCGAACAACTTGTATTGTGTTTAATTCATACGCAGTTGCTTCTTCTTGTGCGCCACGCCAATCAGTAAAGACCAAACTTGCTGTAGTGACTAACAATTGATTATCACGAGCATTCCCAAGCACTTGTCCTTGGAATGTGTATGTTGCTGTTTGATTTGCAACAACAGTACCAAGAGGAATAGTTACGGTGCGGTCACCTCCTGAGTATGATCCTGCGCTACCGTTTTTATAAGCAACTTCTTTTGGAAATGCCACGCGGAGCACTGCATTTGCCAATGTCTTACCAGAAATATTTTTATACGTAACCGTGTAATCAATCATGTCACCGACATAGATATTTTCATATCGAGAATCAATAGTGAGCATCATAAGTGAATTACCTGTACCACCACCGGTACCAGAATTTACATACACCGTGCGTACCGGTGGAATATAATTTGGTGGAGTAATACCTGTTGTGTGGAATGTCTGAATCGTACCGAAATGTTCAAGTCCATTGTTTGTTTTTACTACCGCACGGAAATAGTAGGTCGTGTTTGGATTGAGACTTGAAACGGTTGTCCAGAAATTTACTGAATCATCTCCGCCAAGAGAAATATCTGGTGTACGGAAACTCATCTGTGGATTAGTTCCCCATTCAAACCATCCTGTTGCTGATTGCGATGTGTTGTTTGCGACAAGACCATTCAATCGCGCATCTGCTTGAGTAACTGTCGTCGCAGGAAGGGTGACCACATGCATATCTTCCACATCTGCATCTCCGTCATTATCCGTGTCTTCTCCATCTGTTTGGAAATTTTTGACAGAACCACAATCAGAACCGAAATCATTTTCGGCACATGCGCGGAAATAATAGGTCTCGTCTTCAGCAAGTCCTGAAAGGAATTTTGAAAAATCTCCGTCAGATGATTGTGTTCCTGAAAGTGAAAGTGTGTGCGAAAGATTACCTGAACTTGTTCCCCATTCAAACCATCGTGTTACTGAATCGCCGTTTGTATCTACATCACCGTTTAGTGTTGCAGAATCTGTATCAATTCCTGACGCAGAGAGTGTGGTTACATCAGGTTCGTTTCCTGTTGAACCAACAGTCTCTGTGTGGAAACTTTTTGTACCATTACAAACAGTGCTTCCACTAGATGGGGTTACACATGCTTGGAAATAATAGGTCGTATCATCATTTAATCCAGAAAGTGAATACGCAAATGAACCACTTGCGGATTGTGAGCCAGAAATGTATGACGTGTTATATAGATTACTTGCACTCGTGCCCCACTTAAAGAATCGTGTCACGTTTGTGCCATTTGGATTTGTGTATGCATTGAGTACTGCAGAATCTTCATCAATACTTGTTGCATCGTTGGTGGTAACCGTTGGGATATTGTTCGTGATTTGATTGTATTCATCATTGTCTGTTGTGGATGCACACCCTATATCTTGTGGGTAGTCAGTAAATCCATCATAGTCGTTATCCATACCATCATTACATTGATAGGTTTGCTGTGCATTATATTCGTCATTATCTGTTGCAGATGAACAGCCAGGATCTTGTCCGTAGTCGGTCAATCCATCAAAATCATTATCGACATGATCGTTACATGCATAGACTTGTTGACCAGCACCCGTTTGGAATGAAAGCACACTACCACAACCAGACCCTGCAGTATTTACTGCACATGCTTGGAAATAATAAAGGGTGTTTGTCGTAAGTCCTGAAAGTGAACCAGAAAATGCACCATTTGAAGATTGAGAACCGAGTGAAAGGGTTTGACTCAAATTACTTGCGCTTGTTCCCCATTTAAAATATTTAGAAGTTACTGGCGCACCTGCAGAAATATTTCCGTTGAGTGTTGCTGAATATTGTGCGATATTTGTCGCACTGTTTGTCGTAACACTTGGTGTGGATGCTTGTGCTGTTTGTCCAACTTGATATTGCACGCGGAGCTGTCCTTGTGATGGCCATCCTGCGGTAATATTGCCGATAGGAATACCACTAGAGAAAAGTGCTGCATCATTTATCGGCACTCCTGTTGTGCTTTGGTTTGCAAACCATCGTGCAGAACCAGGAATATACGTCATTGTTTGGACGCTTGATATATAAATAGTATTGGTACCAGAAACCGTACCTCCATTATCAGAAAGTACTTGGCCAGTAAAACTCTCTGAGGTACCCGGACCATTGGTTTGTGGAGAGATTTTAATACGTACGTTTTGCGCAGTTTCATTACCGGTATTGTGGTAATACACGGAAAATGCAACAATATCCCCTGCATTAGCCGTGGCAGATTGCGCCCAGTTAGAACAGTTATTACACGCCGTCGCATTCGACGTACGGAATGTCGCAAAGTCTTGTGGGTCGTTATTAAATTGGACAAAGGCAAGTGCGTTACCACTTGTTGCAATGAATGCAACGAGAGCGAGAACGCCAATAGCACATTTTTGTATAATTCCTTTCATAATGGTTTTATTATATCCTTATTTTTAAAAAGGATATAGGGTACTAGTGATAATAATGGGGGTTTCCGACTCTTTTTATAACTAAAAGGATTATATCATACATCGCATGTATTGTAAATAGGTACTCCGGATACAGCACATTTGGAAGCACGCATAATTTGTTGCTACAAATTTGCTCCCACTCCAGTCGACACTGTCCGTGAGACTTCCAAATGTGCTGTATCCTCCACTGAAAAGTTGAGCGAAAAAAAGCAAGAACGCCAGGCATATAAAAAACCCTGCAAACTTCGTTTGCAGGGTTTTGAAAAAATACACCATACCTCAATCATTACCAGGACCTCCGTTACCAATATCAATCGGTCCTCCACCTCCACCAGTTCCAGTGCCTCCACCGGGACCTGTGTAGGTAGGGAGTAGCCCATTTCCGTACACACCACTATTGTAACTATTGGTACCATAAGTAGTGTTACCTCCGGTTACATTGTAAATGGGCGCAGGCTTATTGTTTAATTTCCACAATTGATTGGCACCATAGATACCGACACCAAGTGTAGCGACATCAACAATAAAGTCAGCGACATCAAGTCCGTTTGGTCTATTGTTGTACACAACAGTACCACTATTCCCATAATTTACCGGAGGAGCACTGTACCCAGGATTGTAATTTATAGGCTGATTCATTTGCATCGGTACTTCTTGGTACGAAATCTGAGCAGGAACAAATCCTGAACCTTGTTGTTGTGGGACAGGTGCAGGAGCAGTTTGTTCCTGTTCTTGCTCTTGCGACTGATCTGAACTTGAGTTACCGGAATTTTCAATGATATTGTAATTGTTTATTACCACACCATCTCCTGAACGCTGTACTGTTTTATCAGAGTACTGTCCTCCGCCATCGCCATCGTCAACATAATTATCCTCTTCTTGTTTCGGATAACAGATGTTTAAACAACACTGACCAAGTCCGTCAATTCCCTTTTTTATTACAGGGAACGGCACACCATTTCCATCATAGAGCACACCAAATTCAATTCGGTCATCAAGTCCTGAAAGTGGTTGTTCGTACATTTTAACTTTACCATCAGCAATACTTATCATGCCCATGTGTACTGTTTTGATGCCATCCTTTTTAAGGGAGGCCACAGTTGCAGTTCCATAATTACCAGCGGAGAACAATGCACTTGCATTATCAGCACTGGTAACAGGACTCGGGCACCCCATCTCTTGTGCACGAAGACTGACATTATAAATCAAATCAGCAAGATCGGCTTGAGAAATTTTCCAGTACTTACTGTAGATACCTCTGTCTAAATACGCTGTAATTATTCCTTCCGGAGTATGTTCCTTAATCAAACCTTGCGCGATTTGATCACTTTTAGCGAAAAAGGGGTATCCTGTTGGTTTTTTTGTTTGAGCATTCGCTCCGCTTCCCATGAACACCGCCATGAAAAGGGCACTGAGTATGATTGTTTTCATCGTTTTTGTTTATTGTTTTGTGATTTGTTATTTGCTTATATCTTATCATATATTACCAATAATGTCAATACCTATATATCCCCTATTTATAAGGCTATTTTGCCTATTTTTATGATAAAATTTGTCCATGATTACCTTCGACGAAGATGAGCAAAATCGCCAACTTAAGGATTTAAATGCCAAAGAAGAGGAGGATGTGGTCCAGCTTCTGGCAACTACGAAATTTAACCTTCCGTACGCAAATCTCACCACCCAAACTATCGAGCCAGATGCGCTTCGTCTTATGACACAAGCCGAAGCAGAGGCAGCAAAATTGGCATTAATCAAACTTGTCGGCAAAGAACTCGTCGTCGCTATCCTCTCACCTGAAATAGACGTCACGCAAAAAGCCGTGGAAGCTCTTGCGACCAAGGGATACCAGGTGAGCTTAGTGATGGTGTCTCAAAAATCACTCGAACATGCATGGACGTTTTATGATGATCTTTCGTTCGCATCAACCTCAAAAAAAGGAAGTTTTGATGTTGAAGGAGAAACACTTGCAAAACTCTCCGCTGATATAAAAAACATTCACGATGTGCCTGAGGTGATTGAAAAACTCACCGGAGGATCTGGAAATGTATCGCGTATTATGGAGGCAATTCTCGCTGGTGCAATCACCACAAAAGCATCCGATGTGCACATCGAACTCGAAGAAGAACGTGTGCGACTGCGCTATCGTATCGATGGCCTCTTGCAAGATATTATGTTTATGAAAAGCGAGTTGTATAAAATGCTCGTATCGCGCATCAAACTTTTATCTGGACTCAAACTCACTATCACGAATAGTGCGCAAGATGGACGTTTCAGTATTTTCTTGGACAAGATAGAAATAAATATCCGTGTGTCATTTATTCCTGGCGCATACGGCGAATCAATTGTGATGCGCTTGCTTGATCCGCGACAAACACAAGTGAAGCTCGAGGATATGGGTATGGATAAAAAATTGTTCGACGTGACAATGGGAGAAATTGCAAAACCAAATGGACTTATTTTGACGACAGGTCCGACGGGCTCCGGAAAAACAACCACACTGTACGCATTTTTGCGCAAACTCTATAACCCAGAATTAAAAATAATTACCATCGAAGATCCTATCGAATATCACCTTGGAGGTATTACCCAAACCCAAGTCGAGCATGACAAAAATTATGACTTTCTTTCTGGTCTTCGCGCAGCACTTCGCCAAGACCCGGATGTGATTATGATCGGTGAAATCCGAGACGCGGAGACCGCACAGACAGCGATTGACGCGGCGCTCACCGGGCACTTAGTATTCTCAACACTGCACACCAACAATGCAGCCGGTGTTATTCCCCGACTTATTCAATTGAATGTAAACCCAAAAATTATCAGTTCTGCACTCACCCTTTCTATTGCACAACGACTGGTACGTGTACTTTGCACCACTTGTAAAAAACAAGCAGTGCTCGCAGGTGAGGATGAAAAACTGGTTCGCGATATTATCCAACAAGGTATTACTGAAGGAAAAGATTTCGCGAAAGAAGGTATCACCCCTGATCAAGTATTAAATGTCTATGAACCTGTCGGCTGTGAAAAGTGCAACAATACAGGATTCAAAGGACGTATTGGGGTCTTTGAAATCATTAAAACCGACGAAGAAATAGAAAAAGTGACTGATGAAAATCCAAGTGAGCGCGAAATCAAAAAAATAGCAGAGCATCAACATGTTTTTGATATGAAAGAAGACGGTATTATCAAAGTATTGAAAGGTATTACCTCTCTTGCGGAACTTCGAACATCGGTTGATTTATTGGAAGACTAGAAAATCAGGTTCTGGTTGCTAGGTTTTAGTGAAATACAAAAATCACCACAACATTGTTGCGGTGATTTTTTCCCTATTCGCTTCTAACTTCCCTTTTCTCATTAAAAAGTCTATAAATCTCTAAACAATCCATGCATCACTTGCGTATTGCATGTAATCCAGTCGTCCATGATGGCCCCAGTCGAAACCAGAACGTCTTGTCAGAAAGCATATAGAATAAATTCTGATTGCTTAGAGATTTATGTACTCTTTAATTTGGAAAGAATGAACAGGACTCTTAGTATAGCGTCAGGCGCACATTGCGCAAGCGGTCAAGTCCGCTTCTGTTGGGAACACTGGGGAAATCGTTTCCTAAAAAAATAAAAGACTGTAAGGCTTATTTGGCACTTACAATCTCTCTCCACAGGTTATTCACAACTAGAGCTAGTATAGCATATCTATTGTTTCTGTCAAGCTCACCCAATGAACGAAATGTTACGCAAGCATCGAAGTATTTGGTGGTAAAAAAACACCTCTCAAAATGAAGTTGAGAGGTGTACGATATTTCCTTGGGCAAGAAAATATCCGAGAGCAAAGACGGCAATGTATCTCCAGTAGTTTCTAAAGAAGGTGGAGAGTGTCCTTCTTGTCCAATTCATAAATTGGTTTTGGTGTTGCACAATAAAAGCAAACCCAAGCCCAAATACCCATATTGCAATTGAAAACAGCAGTATTGCTTCAACAAGATTTAAATCGTGTCCCATAGGTTTAAGTTTTTTGTTTGCGTATATTGTATCATATTTAAAATAATTGTCAATACATCTCCCACTTACCACGCAGTGCTATAATTAGCATTATGGATAAAGACTTTTCCCTCAAATATCTCGATCAATCACTCCGCCCTGACGCATGGGATGACTATATCGGTCAGGATACTATCAAGCAGAATGTGCGGATCCTCTTGGATGCCGCAAAAGAACGCAATCACCCTGCGGAGCATATTTTATTTTATGGCCCACCAGGACTCGGTAAAACTACGCTCGCGCATTTGATTGCAAAAGAAACTGGCCGACAAATAAAGACAACCTCAGGCCCTGCTATTGAAAAAGTCGGTGATTTGGCGAGTGTGCTGACTAACCTCACGCCAGGCGATATTTTATTTATCGATGAAATTCATCGCTTAAATAAGATGGTGGAAGAAGTCCTCTACCCTGCCATGGAGAGTGGTGTACTTGATATTATTTTAGGCAAAGGCCCATCGGCGCGCACCATCCAACTTGATCTACCGCCATTTACCTTAATTGCGGCGACCACACGCATCGCATTACTCTCTGCACCACTTCGCTCGCGATTTTCAGGTGGTACATTCCGACTTGAATATTATAAAGAAGATGAAATTAAAGAAATTGTACGCCGCTCAGCAAAAATTTTGGGTATTGGTATTGAAGATGACGCGCTTGTTGAAATTGCGAAACGCTCACGCTTTACCCCACGCACCGCGAACTACTTTTTGAAGCGCTGTCGTGACTATGCGCAGGTGCATAAAAAAGAATTGGATAAAAAGACAGTTTTCTTGGCGTTGTCGCTTCTTGGTATTGATGAAACAGGCCTTTCAGAGGTTGATCGCATTACCTTACAAACACTTATTGAAAAATTTAAAGGTGGACCTGTTGGTTTAGGTACCCTCGCTGCCGCAACAAGTGAAGAAGAAGCGACAATCGAAGAAGTCATTGAACCCTACCTCATCCAACAAGGATTTCTTGAGCGGACACCACGTGGCCGCACAGCTACTAAAAAAGCATATCAACATCTTGGATTCGACGTGCCCGATCAAAAATTGTTTTAATTTTTGATATAGGGATGGAAAGAAAATTAAAAAAACCGGCTGCTAACCGGTTTTTTGTTATTCATCATCATAAATAGTCAACTCGCTTGCTTTTCTACTTACTCCTTACTACTATCTACTTACTAGTTATGGGACATTCCAAATGGGCAAAAACTGAAGTAAAGAAAGCCGCAAAGGACGGTAAGACGAGTAAGGTATTCGGCAAACTTGCACGAGCTATTACCATGGAAGCAAAGCGAGTTAATGGTGATGTACATTCCCCTACGCTCCGTGCGCTCATTGATCGCGCGCGGACGGTGGATATGCCAAAAGATAATATTGATCGCGCAATCAAACGTGCAACCGAACCAGGTGAAGCAATGGAACGCATCACCTATGAAGCGTATGGTCCGGGCGGTGTAGCAATGATTATTGAATCAATCACGAGCAATAGAAACAAAGCAGCACAAGAAATCCGCCACATTCTTTCTGAACACGGTTCTGCAATTGCTACCATTGGCGCGGCAAGTTGGGCGTTTGTAAAAGAAGACAGTATTTGGAAACCAACAACAACTATTCCCTTATCTGATGAAGACACACTGAAACTTGAAACACTTATCGAAGAACTCGAAGAAAATGATGAAGTTGATGAAATTTACACAAATGCAATATAGTTATAAAGTTCATAATGTTATAAAGTAATAAAGTAGAAAGACGCAAAAAAACTAACTTTATGAACTTTACAAACTTGATAACCTTATAACTTCATGATTATTCTCGGTATCGACCCAGGCTATGACCGTCTTGGTATAGCAATTCTTGAAAAGGGTTCCCCTAAGGACCGTATTGTTTTTTCGGAATGCTTCACTACCTCAAAAACACTCCCTCATGCAGAACGGCTTCATTTAGTTGCTGAAAAAATTCGCGCAATAATTACCGAATATACACCAGATGCAATTGCGATTGAAAAATTATTTTTTACCACCAATAAAAAAACAGCGCTCGCAGTAGGTGAAGCACGCGGTGTTATATTGGCAACATGCGCAGAAGCTGGTATGACGGTAGCTGAATATGCGCCAAATCAAATTAAACTCGCAGTGACCGGATATGGTAATGCGGACAAGACTGCGGTGATAAAACTTGTACCAAAACTGGTATCTATGGTAAAAGAAGTACTCCAAGATGATGAGATGGACGCAATCGCTGTAGCTATCACTCACTCGTGTAATGCTGGATATCCACAACAAAAGTCATAAAAACTTGCACAAAAAAAGTATTTTTGTTACAACTCTATAATCATTAATAATAGCGGTAATTTACAATATAAAAATGAGTGACGAAGAAGAAAAAAATAACGACGCATTGAGCACTCTTACCTTAGGTGACGACGTGTTTGATGAAGTAGAACCGATTATCCCAGACCCACTCGCAGTTGATCCTCTTTTGGGAGATATACCTGCAGAAGAAGTTGATAATCCCCTTGAGGATTTCATGCCAGAAGAAGAAAATTTGGACCAATGGTCGTAATTGGTAGCAAGGGACTGGTAGCAGGTAGCACGGTAAACAAATATAGGGTTTGGCTTCGCCAAACCCTATATTTATTTTGTTCGGAACCTTGCTACTTGCTACCAGTAGCTTGCTACTATTTCGCTACTATCTTTATAAAATCTTTTTTACCAATACGAAGGGTGATTTCTTCTTCAATTTTAAAGTATGGATCTGTAATTTTTGAATCATCCGCAAGATTGTGCATACCATTACCATCGATCAATCTTCGAAATGCCGCCTTTGATACCATTAATCCTTCACCAATCAATACATCTGCGAGTAAGGTGCCAGGCGTAACAGTAACTGTTTTAATATCTTCTGGAACCCCACCCTCACTGAATATGAGTGCGAACGACTGCTCTGCAGTATCTGCTACTTGTTTATTGTGATAAAGGGTGACGATCTCTTTTGCAAGACGTATTTTTATATCACGCGGATTAGTTTGTGGAAGCGCCAATGATTCTTCTATTTCTTTTATTTCTTGAGTAGATACATCTGTACAAAGGGTAAAATATTTTATCATTAAGTCATCACGCACTGCCATGATCTTGCCAAACATATCGTTCGGTTCATCAATAATAGTAACGACATTACCCCACGACGTAGACATTTTACGGCCATCGGTACCCTCAAGCATGGTGCAGGTCATAATATCTTGTTCTGGTTTATTAAATTTCCGTTGAACAGTGCGTCCCGCTTTAAGATTGAATAGTTGATCAAAGCCACCAATCTCAACATCAGTGTTTATCATCAAACTGTCATACCCTTGCAATGCGGGGTACATAAATTCTGATACGAATACATCTTCTCCTTTATCTAACCGATCTTTGAAATTTCTCCGATGAGACATTTGTTGGACAGTAAAACAATCCATAAGCTGGGCTGTTTCGATGAAATCCATTTTAGAAAGCCATTCGGTGTTGTAATGTATTTCGGTTTTTGAAATATCTATAATCTTACCTATCTGATCAATATAATTTTTTGCATTTTCCTTAATCTGTTCAACACTTAGTTGAGGTCTTTTTTCTAACTTATCTGAAGGATCTCCGATTCTTGCAGTAAAGTCGCCAATAATGAGCACAATCTGGTGTCCTAAATCTTGAAATTCCTTTAGTTTACGCAACACACTAGCACGACCAAGATGTATTTTTGGTCCAGTTGGATCAATGCCGTGTTTTATGCGAAGGATTTTATCTCCTAACAATTCTTTCTCGAGGTGTTCTTTGATAAAAATTTCCTCGACACCACGGGTAAGTAGTTTGTTTATTTGCGCTTCCTTATTCATGAGACAACTCTACCATTTTTACTAAAAATCATAAATAGGTGTGGTAGTATTGGTAAATATGACTACCCATACACCATATTCTAAGTCTCACCACATAAAAACAGAAAAACACCATATCTGGCGCACTATACTCCTCATTGTCGCTTCGTGTATTATGCTCGTCGGCGCAATTGTGGTGATTTATATAAGCACTATCACCCTTCCTGATTTATCCGCATTTGAACAACGTAAAATTGCGCGTTCAACAAAAATATATGATCGCACAGGAGAAATACTTCTCTATGACATCCATAAAGACATTAGACGGACAGTAATCCCATTTGCAGATATGGGTAACTCAATCAAGAAAACAACAATTGCTATTGAAGATGCTAGTTTTTATAACCATAAAGGAATACGTATTTCCTCGTTGTTTCGCGCTCTCTTGGTTGATATTATGAGCGGAAAAACATCACAAGGAGGATCGACAATTACTCAACAAATCGTAAAAAACACTCTTCTTACTCAAGAAAAAACAATTACCAGAAAAATAAAGGAGATCGTCCTTGCAACTAAACTTGAGAAAATGTTGAATAAAGACGAGATTCTTGAGTATTACTTAAATGAAGCGCCGTATGGAGGAAATTTGTACGGTATTCAAGAAGCATCAATTTCATTTTTTGGTAAAAAACCAATTGATTTAACTCTTTCGGAGGCTGCATATTTAGCAGCCATTCCTCAAGCACCGACCTATTTTTCTCCGTATGGTAAACACATAAAAGAACTTGATACTCGAAAAAATCTTGTATTGCAAAAATCATTAGAAAACAATCTAATTACCCAAACAGAATACAATGATGCAAAACTAGCGCAGGTTGTTTTTCTCCCCCAAGAACCAAAAGGAATCAAAGCTCCTCATTTCGTATTTTTTATTAAAGAACAGTTAGTTACTACGTATGGTGAAGATGTTGTTGAAAACGGTGGATTAAAAGTCATCACTACTCTTGATTGGAAACTCCAATCACAAGCAGAAGAAATGGCAAAAAAATATGCGCTCAAGAATGAAATAGACTGGAACGCTAAAAACACCGCACTTGTTGCTATTGATCCTAAAACAGGACAAATTCTTTCTATGGTTGGTTCACGTGATTACTTTGATAAAGAAATTGAAGGTAATTTCAATGTGGCAACAGCAGAACGACAACCAGGATCATCATTCAAACCTTTTGTATACGCAACTAGTTTTATGAAAGGATACACACCAAACACTATTCTCTTTGATACACGAACAGAATTTAATGCTGGGTGTAATGTATACGGACGAGCGGTCACCACAAGTCAAGATAAATGCTACACGCCAGATAATTATGATGGGAAATATGTAGGCCCAATCACCCTTCGAAATGCACTCGCCCAATCTCGAAACATCCCCGCGGTTAAATTACTTTATTTAAGTGGTATTGTAGATTCACTTAAAACAGCAAAAACATTAGGTATTACCTCTCTCACTAATGCAAATCAATATGGACTCACTCTTGTCCTTGGAGGTGGCGAAGTAAGTCTTCTTGAAATGACAAGTGCGTACGGAGTCTTTGCAAATGATGGTATTCGAAATCCTACAACAGGAATTTTATCTGTCGTAGATGGTGATAATGAAAAACTTGAAGAATTCAAAGACATATCTTACCAAGCAATAGACTCAAATATCGCGCGACAAGTTTCAGATATTCTTTCTGATAACACCGCTCGAGCGCCACTGTTTGGTTCCCGTTCATTCTTTTATTTTGGCGATAATGCTTCAGTGGCTGGTAAAACAGGTACCACTAATAATAATAAAGATGCATGGGTTATGGGATACTCTCCTGATATTGCAGTGGGTGTATGGACAGGAAACAATGATAATACACCAATGAAAAAAGGGTCTGCAATTTCTGGACCACTTTGGAATGAGTATATGCGTCTTGCGATTGCTTCACTCCCTCACACTTCATTTATCCCCCCAATTATTGATGATGGTGATGAATTAAAACCCGTCCTTCGTGGAGTGTGGCAAGGAGGAGAGACATTTACTATTGATACAATAAGTGAGAAACTCGCAACAGAATTTACTCCAGCAGAAACAAAAAAAGAAATCTGGATTCCAAACGTACACGATATTCTTCATTGGGTAGATAAAAGTAATCCTCGTGGACCTATTCCAGAAAATCCGAGTAAGGATTCCCAATACACTCATTGGGAAACATCTGCGCAAAATTGGTGGAATACAAATAAACAAAATTACCCAAATGTAGTCGTGGTAAAACCAACAACACTTGATGATGTACACACCGCACAAACAATACCGTCTATTGATATTATTCTTTCTAAAAAAACATATACACCCACTGATACTATTTCCTTTAAAATAAACTATAGTGGTACATATCCATTTAAAAAAGCAGAAGTGTACATAGGAAATACATTTCTTGGTACGGTATATAATAAAAACAACATTGTCTCATTTCCATTATCAACTATTGGATCTGTTGGGGATACAACAGTACGAGTGGTGGTGACTGATGAAGTCTTTAATAAAAAAGAGTCTTCTGAGTCAATAGAAATTAATTAATATAAAAAAACGAGCCACACGGCTCGTTTTTTTTATTTATTATTATCTAATATCTACATAAGGAAGTTTTTTTTCATGAAGGAGGGTTAAAATTTTTTCTTTTCGTAAAATAATTTCTGATTTAATGAGTGGGTGTGCATCAATAAAAATGATGTTATTTTTATGTTTTATTGCATCACGGGTAATAGTAACTCCTGTTGTTGTTATTATTATTTCAACCACAATATCCTTATAGGCAAATTTCTCATTTATTTTCTTTCGTATACTTTCTAAATAAGAACCTATATTCATATATTATCTATTCATAGGCATTAAGAGGTATAAAAAACTTGTATTCCCTATGGGACGAATAATACAAGGTTTATGTGCTTCAGTGAAAGAAAGTGAAACACTATCTTCTCCAAGTGTAGTGAGACAGTCAAAAATATATTTAAAATTAAAATTTACTTCTATTGGCTCACCTTTAATTACTGCGTCTATACTTGTTGTGTGTTCACCAATATCATTATTTTTTGTTTCAAATATTACTTTTTTCTCTTGTGGATTACATGAAAATTGTATTTGATTAAATTTATCTGTAAAAATAGTTGCCATTTTTACTGTATTTAATAAATCTTGTTTTAAAATAATAACTTCTGTGGTTGTTGTTTTTGGAATAATTTGTTTGTAATCAGGAAATGATCCATTAATAACACGGGATGAAACAATAATACCTGCAGTCTGTAGGGTGAGTTGATTTTCAGAAAAAGTAAGAGTGACTTCTCCATCTATACCATCAAAAATACGGGTGATTTCAATACAGTTTTTAATAGGAATAATACAAGGAGTACATTCTCGTGCATTTTTGATTTTTATTCTTTTTTCTGCGAGTCTAAATGAGTCAGTTGCTACAAACACAAGTTCATCTTCATTTGGATATATAAAAATACTCGCTATTTCTGGTTTTATATCAGATAGAGATGCACTATAAGAAACAGCTTTAATACCCTCTAAAAGCTTCTTAATAGGGAGTTCGACTGATTCACCAGCAACACTCGGTATTGTTGGAAAATCTTCATACGGAAGTGTTTTAACGCGAATAGTGGTGTTTTTTGAACTAATAACTATTGTTTGTTCTTTTTCTGTTAGATTTACTACTGATCCATCTCGTATAGTATTTACAATATTTGCAAATACTATCCCAGGAAGTGCAACAACACCCTCAGTAGTAATTTTTGCAGGAATACTATACTCAACACCAATACTGAGGTTGGTTGCTTTTATAGTAAGACTTTTATTGCGCGCAACTATAAGAATAGCTTGGAGTGCAGGGAGTGTTGCATTTTTACTTGTACACCGTTCTGCATTTTGTATTACTGTTTTAAGTTGTTCGACACTACATTCTATATTCATATATAAAAATTTATTATTACTATTAGGCCTGTTGATATGTGGATAAAACTAAAATAAGGTTATTAATAAAGGATTATTTACAGGAAATCAATACACAAAGTAATTATTTTTTTTCACCATAATCCCCACTACTTGTTGATTTTGATAAAAATAATTGAATTTATTAACAATTATATTTTTAGTCATACAGGTGTTTTTCATTAATTAATAACAGGTATATCCACAACTATTTAAACAGTAACCTGAGTTGTTCAAGGTCAGTGACTGTTTCTGGATTCTTTTTCAAATCTTCTTTAATTTTCAAAAAAGAGTGAATCACTGTAGTGTGGTCCTTCCCTCCTAATTTTTGACCAATCAATGGGTACGATACATTGAAATCCTCTCGAAGGATATACATAATCATTTGCCGTGCGTGCACAATCTCTTTTCGGCGTGTTTTTTCATAAATAATTTGCTCGTCAACATTGTAATAATCGGCAATTATTTTAACTACATCTTTAATAGATACATTCTTTTTTGGTTTTAAGTTGTTTTTTACAAGGTTTTTAACTTCAATAAGAGTTAATTCACGTTGTTTTTGCTTCACTTGGAACATTATTGCGTTTAAACTCCCTTCAAGTTCACGAATACTTCCATGCACAGATGAGGCGAGAAAATCAACGATTTCATTTTGAAGCGCAATACTCTGTTCCTCTAATTTTGAACGAATAATAGCTACTTTTGATTCATATTCAGGTTCATTAATATCAATAATCATCCCCGCGCCTAGTCGAGAACGCATGCGATCTTCTAATCCTTGAATATGGTTTGGGTGTTTATCTGAAGAAAAGATAATTTGTTTATTGGAATCATAAAATGTATTAAACAAATGAAATAATTCTTCTTGAGTCTTTTGTTTACCGGTGATGAATTGAATATCATCCATCACAATAACGTCATATTTATGATATTTCTCTTTAAACGTACTTCCTTTACTTGCTTGAAGTGCGTTTACGAGATCGAAAGAGAATTTTTCAAGGGTGGTGTAGTAGATTTTCTTATCAGGATGCTTTTCTTTTATCATATTCCCTATTGACTGGATGAGATGTGTCTTACCAAGTCCTGTACTTCCATACACAAAAAATGGATTATACGAGGCACCAGGACGAGCAACAACTGCTTGTGCTGCAGAGTACGCAAGTTGATTAAAAGAACCGACGACGAATGTTGAAAACGTGTACCGAGGATTTAAATTATCCTCTTTGTTAATAAATGATGTTTGAAACGGAAGTTCTCGTGTCGGCCCATCATCTTTTGTATTAATGGTTGGCTCATTTTGACGCTGGTGGCCACTTTTTGAAATAATAAACTCAACACCACGCACTGCGTCGTTGTAATTCATTAATGTTTTTAAAATGAGCTTGTGGTATTTATTAAAAAGCCAATCTTTTACGAATTCATTTGGGACACCGATATATGCAGTGCCTGCATCTTCTTTTGCAATAAAGGTATTTTTAAACCAAGTGCTGAAATTTGCTTTTGAAACTTGTGACTCTATTTCAGCAAGACAGCTTTCCCAAATTTGTTTCTCGGTGAACATGGTATGTAGTATAGTGCCTCGCGGTCACATTTAGAAAATAAAAAATAATGTGGATATGTTGTGTAAAAAGTGGATAACCTAGTATGGATGTTTTCTGTGGTGGATGCAATTGCGCTCCTCTTTTTTTTCTGATATAGTGCGTTTGTCCGAATAACTACTTACTATTTTCTACTACCTACTTACTATATGAGTATCACCTACCAACCAAAAAAGCGAAAACGATCAAAAACACACGGTTTTCTTGTTCGTACAGCATCAAAAAACGGCAAAAAAGTAATCACCCGCCGACGCCAAAAGGGTCGCAAAAAGCTAAGTGTATAAAGAATACCGGGAATAATCCCGGTATTTCTATATAAAATGCTAAAAAAAGCTTCAAAAATAAAGAGAGAAGAGTATATGCCGGTTATTTTAACTCGGAAAAGTGTTGATGCTTCAACCCTGCGTCTTGCATATAGGCACACAACAGGAAAAGCAAAATTTACCGTAACGGTACCAAAAAAGGCATTTTTACTCGCAACTGATCGAAATAAGGTAAAACGCCTTATTTATTCATACATAGAACATGAATATAAGCTTATAAAACCTGGTTTTTTTGGTATTTTTACCGTGAAAAAGGGATTTTTACCTAAAAATAAGCAAGATATAAAGGATTTACTCAAAAAAGCCAATGCCTATCTCTAATATACCTACCTATATAGCTATTTTCATAATTAGGGTATACCAACACACCCTATCTCCTGATCATGGATTTGGGAGACTTCTCTGCCCAACCTGTGGGTGTGTTTTTTCTCCTACTTGTTCAGCATACACAGTATTAGCTCTTGAAAAATATGGGTTTTTTAAAGGAATCATCCTTGGAGTCAAAAGAATATGGCGTTGTAGGCCTAAAAACGGGCCAGCGTATGATCCATTGGTTTGAGTATAAGTATAAGTATAAGTGATAAGAATAAGGAAAAACCCCTAAGGAAAAGTGCCTGAAAGGCACTTTTCCTTATTTAGCGGCCTTATTCTTATACTTTCCCCTTATACTCGTCCTTGTGCTACAATCAACAAATGCTAACAACATTTTGGAACAATTTTTTCTACGAACCTCTCTATAACCTCCTTATCTTCTTTGCAAA
>CALRGH010000005.1 GCA_943357245.1 Candidatus Nomurabacteria bacterium | reverse complement strand
GCGGACTTGCTGCTGGCGAAACAGTTGCATCATTTACCGCAAAATAACATGCAGATATTCAACGGAAAAAATTTCACCGTTGCATGGTTTTTGGCAAAGCGACAAATCATGCGGAGCAATCGTTATACGACAGCGCTCATTGTCTTCATTATGACACTGACGTTTTTAAACTTAGTTGTTGTCTCCGGTATTCTCATTGGACTTATCGTTGGTGGCAACGTCGCAAATAGAAATCAGTACACCGGCGACTTAATCGTAAAAACAATTGCTGGCAAACAAGCGATAGAACATAGCTATGATATCAGTGCAACACTTGCCGCAATGCCGGAAGTAAAAGATATCAGTGCACGGTATTTTGAAAACGGACAAATCGAAGCAAACTACAAAACACGTCGTGACTTTTCTGCGATTGCAGATACCGCAGGTACTCAAATTACTGGTATTGATATTACGGATGAAGAAGCGCTTTCGCATATTTCAAACTATGTTGTTGAAGGAAATTTTTTAAATGCAAATGAAAGTGGGAAAATTTTGATCGGTTCAAATTTACTCCATCGTTTTTCTGCGGCATTTGGCGATGCATTTGCATCGATGGAAGGTGTCTATCCTGGCGATGAAGTCAAAGTCACGGTAGGTGGCAGTACAAAACAATTTATCGTGCAAGGTATTGTCAAAACAAAAGTAAATGAAGTCTCGCTTCGCGCATTTGTGACGAAAGAAGATTTCTTGCGACTGGTTGACCGCCCAGGACTTAATGCAAACGAAATTGCAGTGACATTGAAGCCTGGTACTACACTCACCGCAGACCAGCTCAAGACACGTTTAGTCGTCTCTGGATTTGGCAATGACGGTAATATTCAAACAGCAACAGAAGCAATTCCTGAATTTCTCAATCAAATCAAACTCGCATTCGGGCTTCTTGGTAATGTGATCGGCTTCATCGGTATTATCGTTGCATCTATCACGATCTTCATCGTTATTTTCATCAACGCTGTCACACGCCGAAAATATATCGGCATTATGAAAGGTATCGGTATCTCTGCAAAAGCGATTGAATATTCATATGTCTTGCAATCCATTTTTTATGCATGCATTGGTGGTATTGTCGGCATGGCAATCATTTACGGATTACTTATCCCGACATTTGCTGCGCACCCAATAGACTTCCCATTCTCTGATGGTATTTTGGTCGCACCATTTGGCGGTACAATGTTCAAATTCGGATTGCTCATGCTCGTCACGCTGATTGCTGGTTACATTCCTGCGCGGATGATTGTGAAGAAAAATACGTTGGATAGTATTTTAGGAAGATGAGATTTCAATTTTCAAAAAGTACTAGTAACTCTGCCATGGCAAAGAAATAAGTACTTTTTAAATTAAAGTAAAATTATTAAAAAATTTAGGCGGATAAATATGATTACCATAAAAAACCTCACAAAAACATACAAAACAAAACACACCGAAATGACGGTGCTTCGCGGTATTGATTTAGAAATCGCCGATGGAGAATTCCTTGGCATCATGGGTAAATCCGGCGCGGGCAAATCCACCCTTATGTACCAGATTGGGCTCTTGGATCATCCGTCCAGTGGCAATATCCGTATTGATGGTGTGGATACGGAAACACTTTCAAATGATGAGCGCACCGATATGCGTCTCTCAACACTTGGCTACGTGTTCCAAGACTATGCGCTTATTCCGGAACTCACCGCAAAAGAAAATATTATGATTCCACTGCTCATGCAAGGGAAGTCAAAAGAGGAAAGTAGTAAGATTAGCATCGATACATTGCATAAAGTAGGATTGCCGAATAAAGAAAACAATCTGCCCAGCCAGCTTTCTGGTGGCGAGCAGCAGCGCGTGTCTATCGCACGCGCCATGGCGCACAATCCCAAAATCCTCTTTGCTGATGAGCCTACTGCAAACCTCGATACCATTTCAGGTACGAATATCATCGAATTATTCAAGGAGCTCCACGAGCAAGGACAGACAATCGTGATGGTGACCCACGAAGAAGAATATGCAAAATACTGCGACCGAGTCATCTTTTTGGAAGACGGCAAAATGACGAGAGAAAAGGGGAAATAAAAAACGCTAAAACCTTTTTCAAGATTTTAGCGTTTAAATTTCATTTTTTTGTTTTCATAATTTAATAAAAACAGGAACAATTTTTGTGCTTGCCTTGGGATATTCATCAGTATTACGAATATTGTTTATCCCATCAGTAACATCTCTTTTGTTTTTAAAAACAACAGGAGATTCCTCTCTGTTTGGTTTTATTCTGTAACCTCCTTGAGAGTCGAAGGATAGAATTCTTTTAGTTTTATCGTTTTGAATCTTCACGATGACGATGTAACCTATCTTTTTCATAATTTTAAATTTTATTATGCACATTATACTCTATTTATAATACAAAGTCAAGTCTCATAAAACACTGAAAAATAAGGTATGATTTGGAGGTTAATTGCGAAGTCCGGCCCCCTCTGTGTCATCCCGGACACGAGTCCGCAAAGTATGATCCGGGATCCAGGCGGCATGTGTGATTGTCCTAATGTTCGCTGGCCTGGGTACCGGCCTTCGCCGGTATGACACAAAATAAGAAAAACTCATCATGCAAAAATACTTCACTACAATTGGAATCGAGATACATGCTGAACTCAAAACACAAACAAAAATGTTTTGTGATTGTAAGAACGATCCTGATGAAGAAAAACCAAACGTAAATATCTGTCCTGTCTGCATGGCGCATCCCGGCGCACTTCCTGTCATGAATAAAAAAGCGATCGAACATGTCGTTCGTGTCGGCTTGGCAGTAAACGGTACGATTGCAGACTTTTCAGAGTTCGACCGCAAAAACTATTTCTATCCTGACATCCCAAAAGGCTACCAGATCTCGCAATATCAATATCCGATTGTCTCCGGCGGGCATTTAGCGGATTTTGATCTCACACGCATTCATCTAGAAGAAGATACCGGCAATAGCAAACATGACCGCGGCGACTATACGCTTGTGGACTACAATCGTGCCGGTGTGCCCCTCATGGAGCTTGTCACTGAAGCGCATACATTTGACTCTGCTGATGAAGCAGCGAAAGCAACCGCGCGATTTGCAAAGGAATATCAGCTCTTACTTTGGTATCTTGGCGCATCAGAAGCAAATATGGAAAAAGGCGAGATGCGTGTCGAAGCGAACATGTCGGTAACGACCGATAAAAATGTATTCGGCACCAAAGTCGAAGTCAAAAACTTGAACTCATTCCGCAGCGTTGAGCGTGCAATCAAATACGAAACCGACCGTATGATAGAGCTCTTGGAAGCTGGTCGTGGTGCAGAAATCGTGCAGGAAACTCGGGGTTGGAATGAAGGAAAACAATCTACGTATTCACAGCGCTCTAAAGAATCGTCTCATGACTATCGTTACTTCCCAGATCCAGATCTACCAAAACTCAAAATCCATGAGCTTTTTGATATTGCAAAATTGAAAGCCGAGCTTCCAGAAACACCTGAGCAAAAGCGTGTTCGCTATGCGAGCGATTTTGGTATTAAAGCGGAAGATATTGAGACGTATATCAATGATCCAAAACTTGGAGCTTGGTTCGAAGAGATTGCAAAGAGTTTAAATGATAAAGAAAAAGTATCAACCGCTTCTAACTACGTCACCTCAGACTTTCTTGGTCTTACAAAAGCGAATCCTGACGCTAAGATGCCAACAGCTCCTCATTTTGCTGAACTTATCTCGCTTGTTGCGGATAGCAAAATTTCATCTCGTGCAGCAAAAGATATTTTAGCTATGATTGTAGTGGAAGATGCGTCACCGCTTGCAATCGCCACTGAAAAAGACCTTCTCCAGAAAAATGACGAAGGCGCGCTGAAAGAAATCGTCCAAAAAATAATCGATGCAAATCCAGAAATCGTTGCGACATATAAAGGTGGCAAAGAAAACGCGCTTATGTCGCTTGTTGGGCAAATTATGAAAGAAACAAAAGGCTCCGCAAATCCAGCATTAGTGCAAAAAATATTAAAAGAATCACTATGAATGAACTAGCAGGAATAGAAAAACAGCCGAAACACGAAGAAATTGAAAAATTTCTTCAATCCATGGAAGATCGGATGGGTAAAGGAGCTGAAAATACCTCAGGAATAAGTATACGCCAAGAATTTTTAAGCGACTCCGAAACAGTAAATTTTATAAAAGATGGAGAAGTTTTGTTCGCTGTCGATTTTAGAGCTAACGATATTGCTCTAAAAAAATTTAAAGGTGTTCTCTCGGATGGATATTATACCTATGATCAAATGGAGGGGGTTATTGAACAATCTATAGACTTTTTTTATAAATTTAAAAAATAATATGCAATTTAATTTTGAAGGGATAAAGAAAAATATTAAGAAAATTGTCGTGGTAAAAGCAATTCAAGGACAAGTGATGTTATCTTCTACCGCAGACGCACCAGCAACAAAAGAACCTGTTTTATCTAAAGAAAATACTATTGAACATGTTGAAACCGCCCAAATTCAAAAAGAAGCAGTCCCATTAGACCTTTCGAATAAGTCCTAAAAACCTTCATTTTTTACACAGGGGGCTTATTGCTCTTTTCTGCTACAATATCCCCATGACACCTATCAAAGTAGCAATCAACGGCTTTGGACGCATCGGACGCGCGTTCGTGAAGCTTGCAACAGAACGTCCAGAATTAGAAATAGTAGCAATTAATGATTTAGGTTCGGTAGAAAGTCTTGCATATTTATTGCAGTACGATACGGTTTATCGCACATGGAATCATAAAGTTTCTCACGATACAGAAAATCTTATTATCGACGGAAAACCAATAAAATTCATTTCCGAAAAAGATACAACAAAGCTTCCATGGAAGGATCTCGGTATTGATGTGGTTGTAGAATCAACAGGATTGTTTACCTCAGCAGAAAAATCACAATTTCATATTGACTGCGGCGCGAAAAAAGTGGTGATTAGTGCACCTGCGCAAAATACAGAAACCATTCTACTCGGTGTAAATGAAGACAAATTTGGCACCTGTGCGATTACGTCAAACGCTTCTTGTACAACCAATGCTGCCTCACCATTAATCGCAATCCTCCACGGTGCACTTGGTATCGAAAAAGCTATTTTAAATACTGTGCACGGTTATACAGCCTCACAAGCGCTTGTTGATGGTCCATCGAAGAAAGATCTCCGTGAAGGACGCGCAGCTGCACAAAATATCGTACCAAGTTCGACTGGTGCAGCAATTGCGGTTACGAAAGCCTTCCCAGAATTAGAAGGATTATTCGATGGTATTTCTATCCGTGTACCAGTACCAGCGGGGTCAATTGTTGATGTGACTTTTATTTCCAAAAAAGAGACCTCTGCAGAGGAAGTAAACGCAACTCTCACCAAAGCTTCACAAGATGCACACTGGAGCAAACTCTTTGCTGTTACCAATGAACCACTCGTTTCTTCTGACATCCTCGGCAACGCACACGCTTCTATCGCAGACCTTGCCATGACTCGTGTCGTGGGAGGAAATCTCGTCAAAGTGATGGCATGGTATGATAATGAAATGGGGTACACACACACTTTAGTTGAGCATGTGATTAAGACAGGGAATACAATCCAATAATTTATGAAAAAATTTGCATTACTTATTATAATTTTGGGATTAGGATTCGGCGCTTGGCAATTACTTGCAACAAAACCAGATGGATCAACCCCCCAAGCAGTGGTAACTCCTGATACAAGTACTGATACCCCACCAAAAGAAATAACTGATAAAAAAATTGCTGTATTAAATGAGTTAGTAACTATCTCATTTAAAGGATTTGGTCCAGGAAAAGTACACAACGGTTCATTTACGACAATAAAATCAGCACTTGGGTATACAGATATAGCGCTCACAGGAACTATTACTGTCAGTATGGATTCTCTTGCTTCTGATAATGAAAAACTCACAGAACACCTCAAGAGCTCGGCATTTTTTGATGTTGTAAAATACCCAACAGCAACATTTGTCCCCAAAAATATTACAGGAGCTGACGCACAAGGAGCCGAAATGACAGGAGCTATGACTATACATGGCATTACAAAAAACATTACTTTTCCTGTACAATACAAAAAGGTTATTCCTGCGCCAAACGTAAAAATGGCGTACACTGAATCATATGTGAGTACATTTACCCTTAATATGAAAGAATTCGGCATAAATCAAACATTTGCAAACGAAACAATCGAACTTACTGTCACTGTCCCTATTATTAATAAGTAATAAAAAATTATATGGAAACATTAGAAATGGATAAAAAGACACAAATTGAAGCTATTGATGCGCAAATAAAAAATTTACAAGAAAATCCTGACGATACGAATGAAGACAACGAACGCACGCTTGCTAATTTGAAGCACCGCAAAGAATTATTAGAAGCAGAAATAGGCCAAGAAAAAATAGCAGCATAATAAAAATTATATGGATTTCGTAGACATAGACGCAGGCTCAAGTGATGATATGACAATAGTAAAATCACCACTTGAAGCATTGCAAGAAAAATTTGACTCATTACAGGTGAAAATCTTGAATGCAACCGGCTCTGAAAAGGATCGTTTTGAACATGAGAGTCGTATGATCGATATGGAACTTAGCAGACTTAAACAAGGAATGTAATATGGAATCCGTCGGAGAACAAAAACAATATCCTGAAATGCACGAAGGTTGGATTGCGGATTTTTATTTACGAGACTCAATTACAGGAAATAATGCCAGACTTGTCAGAGGTTTACCAATTCTAAAAATTGAAGGTGACATGGTTCATTTCGAAGAAGCATCAGGTACACCAAACGGTAAACTTCTATATGATGTCCCGAAAAAAGATATTGTTAATGTTATGATGCCAGAATCTAAAATGGCCGCATAATATATGGAATACAACAAACTCGTTCGCGATAAAATCCCTGAAATTATTTCGCAAAAAGGCCAACAGTCCACCTGGCACGTCGCGGATAATGAGGAATACGAAGAAAAACTACATGAAAAATTGCGCGAAGAAGTTGATGAATTTTTAAAGAGTGAAGACGAAGATGAAATTGCAGATATTTTAGAAGTGTTGGACGCAATCATTGCCCACCATGAATTTTCAAAAGAAGACATTATGATGGCAAAGGATTTTAAAAAGGCAAAGCGAGGAGGGTTTGAGAAGAGAATAATCCTCGACGAGTCGTAGGATAGTTTTTAGCTTTTAGTGGTTAGCTTGTAGTTACATGCAAAACACTGTTGTAAAATCATACAAAGATCTTATTGTTTGGCAGAAAGCATACTTGCTTGCTAAACAAGTGTATATATTGACTGATAAACTTCCCCAAAAAGAAGTTTTTGGTATACAATCACAAGTGAGACGAGCATCTGTATCAATAGCTTCAAATATCGCTGAAGGTAAAAACAGAAAGACAGTGAAAGATTTTTTACAATTTTTACGAATTGCTTATGGATCCACTTCAGAATTGGAAACTCAACTTTTGCTGATAAAAGATATTTATAAAATTGAGTCAGAGGAATGCTTCAATTTGACAGAAGAAGTTAGTAAAATGTTACGAGCCATGATTTATAAACTAGAAGCTAAAAGCTAACCACTAAAAACTATGAGACTACACTTCGCATCAGATCACGCAGGATTTGAATTAAAAAAAGCACTTATCGAACATGTAACCAAATTGGGGCATGAGGTTATTGATCATGGTCCAATGGAATACAACGAGGGTGACGATTACCCAGATTTTATTACTCCATGTGCGCAAGCGGTTGTGGAAGATACCGAAAGTTTGGGTATTATCACTGGTTTTTCCGGAGAAGGCGAGGCGATGTGCGCCAATCGTATCAAAGGTATTCGCGCAACAGCATATTATGGCGGTGCGCCAAAGATACTCGTACTCTCCCGTGAACACAACAACGCAAATATCCTTTCTCTCAGCCAGCATTTTATGACTGATCCGGAGGCAATTGGCGCAGTTGATCTATGGCTTGCGAGTAAATTCACCAATGAAGAGCGTCATATCCGTCGCATTAATAAATTTTAATTATGATAGAAATAATCCCCGCACTCATACCCCAAAGTCTTGAAGAAATCTCAAATCGTGTTGAGCATGTTCAAGGTCTCGCAAAATTTATCCAAATCGATATTACTGATGGTGTACTTGCTGGCGCAAAATCATGGCCACTCACCCCAAATGCGCAAGATGAGCTCGCGCCAATCCAAAGCGAAGAAGAGGGAATGCCGTATTGGGATAGTGTTGATTATGAACTCGACCTCATGGTCTCACCCGAGAATATGGATATGGAGAAATTTATGTCGCTTGGTCCATCACGTATTATTTTTCATACAAAAGATGTCCTTGTGCTCGAAGATTATCTCTTGAAAACACCTCGCGGCACCGTACAAGTCGGTATTGCGTTCGACATCGAAGATACAATCGACGCCATGAAGCCCCTTTTTGAAAAAGTAGATTTTGTCCAGTGTATGGGCATTGCAAAAATTGGATTTCAAGGTATTCCATTTGATGAACGTGTGTACGAAAATATCAGCAAGATTCGTGATGTATATCCGAGTATGCCGATTACGGTAGACGGAGGTGTCAATTTAGAAAACGCACACAAACTCGCTGATGCTGGCGCAACACGACTTGTTGTCGGCTCTGCTATCTTCCACAGCAATGATCCACGAAGTGCCTATCAAGACTTTTTGCATTTGTTTCCGAAAGCTGTCGCTGAATAACTTCTCGAAATCCACCATTCATTTTCAAAAATACTGCTACACTATACGTACATGCATCTCGATGATGAAAAAATAATTTTTCTTGAAGAAAAAGCAAACGATATTCGCGAGTCGATTATCAAAATGCTTCTCGCTGCAGGAAGCGGTCACACTGCCGGACCTCTTGGTATGGCGGATATTTTTACGCTTCTTTTTTTTCATTCCCTCAATCACGATCCCAAAAATCCTAGCATGAAGGATCGTGACCGACTCGTCCTTTCAAATGGACACATTTGTCCTGTCTATTATGCAACGATGGCACACGCTGGATATTTCCCCAAAGAAGAACTTCTAACCCTCCGTAAATTTGGCTCGCGCCTCCAAGGACACCCGCATCGTGAATTTATGCCGTGGCTTGAAACAAGTTCAGGTCCACTTGGCGCAGGACTTTCACAGGCTGTTGGCATGGCCATTGCAGATCGCATGGACAACGGATTAAACGCTCAAAAATATATCTATTGCATGCTTGGCGATGGCGAACTCGACGAAGGACAAAACTGGGAAGCGATTATGCTCGCTGGCAAAGAAAAATTGCGCAATTTAATTGCTATTGTCGATAGAAATAATATCCAAATTGATGGTTTTACCGAAGACATCATGCCCCTCGATAATCTGTATGAAAAATGGCAAGCATTCAACTGGCACGTGCAGGAAGTCGACGGTCATGATTTTGTTGCAGTAAACACCGCAATTAATAAAGCAAAATCTGTATTTGAAAAACCATCAGTGATTATTGCGCGCACCATTCCCGGTAAAGGCGTCAAAGAATTTGAACGTGATTTTCACTGGCATGGCATGCCACCCAACAAAGAACAAGCAAAGATGGCGCTTGATGAACTTCGCACATTAGGAGGAAAGATTAAGAGCGAACACAAATAATAGATTAGTAAGTAGTAAATAGATAGTAGCTAGTAGAAAATACAAACAAGAAATAACATCATGTGGCACCCTGAACAACCATTAGGAAAAGAAGTGTACGAATATGTGAAAGCACAGCCTGTTTTTGATGCGTGGAAGACTATCGCTCGATATAATAATCCAGAGAATCCATTTCAGAGTATGTCACTTGAACAGGTAAAGGAAGAATACACAGAAGACCTGCGGCAAATCGGGATTGATCTTGAACTCGAAAAAGGAGAGGGTGGTGACAAAATTATAACCGAGGTCAATCGTTTTCCATTGTTGATGAATTTTTTGAAAGATTCCGTGCATGATTTTGTAGAAGAACAACCACTACCTCCGGAAGGAATTACTTTTTTGAAAACACTTTTACATCAATTAATTGAGGAAATAAAAACACTTGCAACCAATCCATCTCGTGAAGCACGAGCAATATTATTTGACCGAACAATAGAAATAAAAGAAGTAATTAGTGCATATAAAGAAATAGATTTGAATAATCGGTATAACTTACTAGACGAAATAGCAAGTATTGAAGAATATTTAGAATAATTATGCTCAACCCTAAACTAAAACTAAATCCAAAAGTATGGAACGACGACGTCGAACAAGTACCAATCCGCAAAGGATTTGGCGAAGGACTTTTGGCTGCGGGCGAACTAGATAAAAATGTCGTCGCACTTTGTGCAGATCTGACCGAAAGCACCATGATGCATCTTTTCAGTAAAAAATTCCCTGAGCGATTCGTAGAAATAGGCGTTGCAGAACAAAATCTTGCCTCCGTGGCATCTGGTATGGCAGCAATGGGTAAAATCCCATTCATCTCAAGCTACGCAATGTTTTCTCCTGGACGTAACTGGGAACAAATCCGCACTACCATTGCCTACAATGATCGCGCGGTGATTATCGCAGGCTCGCATGCAGGTATTTCTGTTGGCCCCGATGGTGGTACACACCAAGCAATCGAAGATATCGCTATTACGCGTGTTATATCAAACATGATGGTTATCTCGCCATGTGACGCGATAGAAGCCAAAAAGGCAACCTTGGCGCTTGCAAAGGCAGGGAAGCCAGCTTATTTGCGTCTTGCACGCGAGAAAACAGGTATTATCACCACCGAAGAAACGCCATTTGAACTAGGTCGCGCAAATCTGGTCTATAGTCCGGACGGTATCGCACATGTCGGTATCATTGCCACTGGTGCACTCGTTCGTCACGCAATGCTTGCCGCACATAGTTTTGAGAAAAAAGGCATCCGCGTCAAAGTATTGAATATCCACACCATCAAACCACTCGACGTAGAAGCTGTGGTCGCGCTTGCAAAAGAAACCGGTGGGAAAATCATCACCGTTGAAGAACATCAAAAAATTGGTGGCTTAGGTGGCGCCGTTGCAGAAACATTATCTGAACATTTTCCATCAAAAATTATCCGCATTGGCGTTGATGATGTCTTCGGGCAATCCGGCACACCAGAACAACTCATCAAGTATTATCATCTTGACGTTGATGATATTAAAAAGGCAATTACAAAAATATTGAGTTAATTTTGAGATGGATTTTTAGGTTCAGCAATTTTATCAAGCTCTTTCCATGTAGCATCAAGTTGCTTAATACATTTTTCAAAAAAGGGAATATCGGTATTTTCAACAGCACTACGCGCTTGTGGTAATTTTTCTTTAAAACGTCTTATTCTCTCGATAGCATTTCCAAGTTGCTTAAGAGTATTTTCAAAATCTTCTTTATCTTTGTATGCCTTATTTTGAATTTTATTCCGTAAATTAGGAATTTGCTCTCGTAATCTTTCTAGTGAACTTTTGATAAACGTATACTCTGTAAATCCTTTTTCTTTGGCGTACTCCTCCATCGCTTCTTCAAATGCTTTCGTGAGTGCAATATATTGGGTAATATAGTCTTCAAGTAAGTACTGGATTTTTTCAGTTATATCTTGATTTTCAAAATATAAATCAGCAAGACTTCTAAACATATACTCATGTTCTTTTAGCTCACCGGTAAAATTATCATCTTTTCCAAGATGCTCTGAAAATTCTTCTTCGTTAAATGGAAATCCTCCTTCAGTAATATTCATATTAATTTAGAGTAGTTTTATCTTCGAGTGTCATCTTACCGTATTCGTCTATATTTCCATGAAGCACTTTGCTTGTGTGGGCTACTACTAGTTGAGCACTCATTAGTTCTGCTTTTTTTGCGATATATTCGTCCGATTGTTCTCCTTTATTTGTATCATTTTGGATTTCTTCAAGTTCTGCCGTTAATTCTTTTACTTTTTTTTCCCAAGATTCTAAATCTTTAGTTCTTTGTTCTATAATTATATCAAGACGATCAGCTGTGGTGCTACGGAGCATAGTATCAATAGTGTGTTCATCATATGCATTGTCAACTAACTCTGCTGTTTTTTCCATTTCCTCTTTGGTAGTATCTTTTTTAACAAAAGCAACTCCTGGTTCTTCTATATTCATATTATAGTTGTTTAATCTTGTAATCTTCAGGAGCTTTCGCTAAAAACTCCATGATTTTTTCTTGTGACAAAAGTCCTGCTTGTGCGCCGATTTTTTGCACGACACTCATAGAATTGATCGGTGCCCAAGTAAGCGCATCTCTAAGTGTTTTACCCATCACCAAACATGAGGTAACAGTAGAAGCAAACGCATCTCCAGCACCCGTACGCTCAAATGGTGTATGAGGATAAATTGGCATAAACCAAAAATTACCATGTACATCACGAGCATATGCGCCATTATAGCCATCAGTCATCACAATATTTTTTGGCCCAAGTGCAACAAGTCCTTGAAGAAGGAGTTTATGATCTGCTTCTGTTGTATTTAAAATACGTTGCGCCTCTTCGACATTGCAAAAGAAAAGCTCTGTATGCGTATACACGTTTTTTAATTTTTCAATACCGAGTTCCATTTGAAATGTCCCTGGCTGAAAAGCGAGCTTCGTATCTGGATGCGCTTCAATATACGCAACCACTTCATCATGCAAATGGAGCGCATGTTCACCAAGTGATGAAAGATAGATCCATTTTACATTCGGTACGTCAGCAACAGAGGTGTACGCAAACGGTGCATGTTTAACCAAAATAGTGCGCTCGACATCATACCAAAGCACATAATGATAGTTGGTAGGGAAGCGATTATCTGTTTTTATAAAATTGGTTGCAACGCCATCATGTTCGAGTGACGCAACGCAATCTTTACCATTTTGATCATCCCCGATAGTAGAGATAAGCGCAGCATGCAATCCAAGTCTGGATGCAGAGACTGCAGCGTTTGGGCTATTACCAACAGCGTGCAATATATCGACTGATTCGTATTCTATTTTGTCGCCAAATCGCACACAAAGCTCTTCGGGAATTTCATCGATATTTTTATGGACATGCGCAGTCTTCAATTTAATAAAAGCATCGACAACAACATCGCCGATAGCAAGAAAGTCGTAGTTTTGGTTTTCGTTCATGTATGAAATTCTATCATGGAACAGTTGCTTTTCTATTTTTCCTCTATCCACACCCTTATTTCTTTAAAAAGCGAGGCACGAGTATACTAAGCTCATGACAAAATCCCTTCGAGAATGCATCAACGATGCCATGGCACATAATGTCGCCATCGGTCATTTTAATATTTCAAACTTAGAAGCATTACACGCTATTTATACAGCAGCAAAAAAACTGAACGTACCGGTGATTATTGGCGTATCAGAAAGTGAGCAAGCATTTGTTGGTCTTGAAGAGGCGGCGGCACTAGTCAAGACTATCCGCGAGCGAGATAATTATCCAATATTCCTAAATGCTGACCATCACGCAAATTTCGAATCCGTAAAGAAATGCATCGATGCAGGATTTGATATGGTGATTATTGATGGTACGAAATTATCATTTGACGACAATGTCGCGGTTACCAAACAATGTGTCGACTACGCACGCGAGGTCACCAAAACCACAGGTCGCGATATTCTTGTGGAAGCAGAGCTCGGTTTTATTGGTTCTGGCTCTGTCATGCGCGATGAGATACCTGAAGGCGCTGGTGTGTTGACGAAGCCCGAAGATGCACAGAAATTTGTCACCTCAACGGGTATAGATTTGTTTGCGCCATCTGTCGGCAGTATTCACGGTCTTATAAAAACAGGGAAGCCACATATCGATACGGCACTTGTTGCAGAAATTAAACAAGTCACTGGTATTCCGCTCGTGCTTCATGGTGGCTCCGGACTTCGTGATGAAGATTTTACCAATGCAATCAAAGCCGGTATCGCAATTGTCCACATCAACAGCGAAATCCGTCTCGCATTTCGAGATGCCGCAGAAGCATCACTTGAAGCAAATCCAACAGAAATTACTCCTGCAAAACTCATGCAGCCAGCCGTGGACGCAATGGAAAAAGTAGTGGAGAGTAGATTGAAATTGTTTAATAATATCGTATAACAATATGGATTTCCAAAGCGAACTTAAGAAATTTTTCAAGGGCGATATTGATACCAATGACGAAACACTGAGTAAGTATTCCCACGATGCGAGTATTTTCGAAATGCGACCACAAGTAGTTGTCTATCCAAAAGATTCCGAAGATATTCAAAATTTGGTGCAGTGGGTAAATGACAACAAATCTGCTCATCCAGAACTTTCAATCACCGCGCGTGCGGCAGGTACGTGCATGTCTGGCGGTTCTATTAATGAATCCATTGTTATGGATTTCATGCGGTACATGAACAAGTTGCATGAAGTGAAGCGCGTCGCGCCATATCTCATCACCCCAGCATTTCCAAACGCAACACAATGTATTGTAACCGGTGAAGCAATTGTTGAACCAGGTATTTTTTATCGAGACTTTGAACCAGAAACGCTCAAATTAGGACTTGTCTTGCCGAGTTACACTGCGTCAAAAAGTGTCAACGCGCTTGGAGGCATGATTGGCAACAATTCTGCTGGAGAACTCACCCTTCGCTATGGACAGACCGCAGATTATGTACGATCGCTCAATGTTATCCTTTCCGATGGTCACGAATATGTATTTCATCCAATCACACGACGTGAACTCTACACAAAAATCACCCAAGTGGATCTTGAAGGTCAAGTGTACAAAAAAATATTCGATATGATCAAAGAGAACGAACTCTTGATCAAAAGCGCACGACCAATGACCAGTAAAAATGCAACAGGGTATGGCATTTGGAATGTATTTCAAAAAGGGAAGACAGACGACGAAGATATTTTTGATATCAACCGTATTATTGTCGGCGCACAAGGAACGCTCGGCATTGCAACTAAAGCAACCCTCGCGCTTGTTGATAAACCAACCACGTCAAAATTGGTCGTTATCTTTTTGACCAAGCTCGACAAGCTTGGCGATATTGTTGATACAATTCTCACGACCAAACCACTCACTGTTGAATCGTATGACGACAAGACATTCAAAATTGCGATGAAATTCTTCAAAGATTTTTTGAAGACAAAAGGGTTTTGGAATACGATTAAATTTGGTCTCTCATTTATCCCAGAATTTTGGATGATACTCACGGGTGGTATTCCAAAACTTATTTTACTTGTGGAGTACGACGGTAAAACCGCGGAAGATGTACAGTCAAAATGCCAAAATTTAATGGGCACCATTGCACCATTTGCATTGAATTCCCGTATCACAAAAAATGAAAAAGAGGCGAGTAAATACTGGGATATGCGTCGTGATAGCTTTGCACTCTTGCGCAAACACGTACAAGGTCGCCGAACAGCGCCGTTTATTGACGATATTATTGTCTCACCCCACGTATTGCCTGAATTTTTACCCAAATTACAAGCAATATTAAATGAATACCCAGATATTATTTACACGATTGCCGGTCACGCAGGAAATGGCAACTTCCATATTATTCCACTCATGGATTTTAATAGTGAAAAAACAATTCCTGAAATTTTAGAGTTATCTGACCTCGTCTATGATCTTGTGGTCGGCTATAAGGGTTCTATTTCTGCAGAACACAATGACGGACTTGTCCGAACCCCATACCTTGTGAAAATGTACGGCGACCAAATGATTGCATTGTTCAAACAAATTAAAATGATTTTTGATCCTAAAAATATCTTCAATCCTAAAAAGAAAGTAGGAGGAACTATAGACGATATTCGAAAATATGTCCAAAAACCAGATGCGCCACATATGACGCATGGGTCGTAGAACTAATTAGTTGCAAAATATACAAAAATAGGGTATATTCTCATGACTATGATAACCCTTGAAGCACAAGCACGAATCGCAGGCAAAGCCCTCGGTTTACTTAAAAAGTCCGGTAAAATCCCCGCTGTTGTCTATGGTACAGGTATTTCTGCTACCACTATTTCAGTTGACGCACAAGCATTTAAAAAAGCGCTCAAAGAAGCAGGCGAATCAACAACCGTTACCTTACTCGTTGATGGTAAAAAAATTCCTACCCTTATCCAAGAAGTGGTTTTTGAACCAGTTGCGCACAAACCAATGCATGTAGATTTTTATGCAGTTGATATGAACAAGACAATCGAAGTGTCTGTACCACTTGCATTTGATGGTGAATCAGCAGCTATTAAAGCAGGACTTGGTTCACTCGTTAAAGTTATGCACGAAATCCAAGTTGAAGCACTTCCTGCAGACTTACCACATGAATTACATGTTGATATTTCAACACTCGCAACACTCGATGATCAAATCCACGCAAAAGATATCGTATTGCCGAAGGGAGTTACGCTCAAAGCAAATGCAGATGATGTTGTTGCGCTCGTAGCTGCACAAAAAGAAGAAAAAGAAGAAGTTCCTTTTGATCCAAATGCAGTTGTCGTTGAAGAAAAGGGTAAGAAAGAAGACGAAGAGGGAGCTCCTGCAGAAGAAGCGAAGCAAGAATAAGAATTTAGTATAGGAATAAGGAGAGAACGAAATGAAAAAGAGGAGCCAGGCTTTGCCTGGCTCCTCTTTTTCATGTGATATACTTCTAGTAATGTCTCATCTTGCCCAAACCAACAAAATCGTATCTATAATTATGTTATTCCTCATGATACTTGGGGGGAGTTCGACATTAGTACTTCCTCAAAAAGCACATGCCCAAACAGTGGAAGATGTGCAAGCACAACGAGCGAAACTTGAAGCAGAACTACGGGCACTTGAAGCTGAAATTGCTCAAAAACAAGCAGAATTAAACAACCAAAAAGGACAATCGGCATCAATTACGGGTGATATCAAAATGCTCACCACAAAGATAGAAAAAGCAAAGCTCGATATCAAGGCAAAAAATATCACTATCAATAAATTATCTGGTGAAATTACTGATAAAAATAAACACATTGCATCACTTGATGAGCGGATTGCCAAAAATCATGATTCATTAGGACAATTATTAAGAAAAGCTCGCGAAGTCGAAAGTAATACTATTATCACGGTTATTCTTTCAAATAAATCGCTTTCAGAAGTATATGGAGACCTAGATGATTATGATTCACTCAAGGAAGCAATCAGCACTACGCTTGATGATATTCGTGGTGTAAAAACAGAAACAACTGCAGAACGCGAAGAACTAAAGAAGCGCCAAGATGCAGAGCGCGATGCAAAAGATGCACTTGAATCAGCAAAAGCACAGGTACAAAAATCTGAAGCAGAAAAACAATCTCTCCTTGTCATTAGTAAAGACAAAGAAAAATCATATGCACAAGTATTGGCTGATAGACAAAAAAAAGCAGCGGGAATCCGAAGCGCACTTTTCTCTCTTGCTGGTGGAAGTGCGGCAATTCCATTTGGAGACGCGCTTAAATACGCTGAATTTGCAGGGAAACAAACAGGTGTTCGTCCTGCGTTTATTCTTGCTATTTTGACCCAAGAAACAAACCTCGGCGCAAATGTGGGCTCATGTTATTTATCTGATGCAACAACAGGAGCAGGTGTTGGTATTAATACAGGTACTCCTTTTGCAAATGTGATGAAGCCAAGCCGTGATGTTGCCCCATTTTTGGCTATCACCAAATCTCTTGGTCGTGACCCATTCCGTACTCGTGTCTCGTGTCCATTTTCATACGGCTATGGCGGTGCAATGGGACCATCACAATTTATTGCATCTACGTGGATGTTATTAAAACCAAAAATATCTGCAGCAATCGGGGGTGGGGAACCAGATCCATGGGCACCACGCGATGCATTTGCTGCGTCGTCAGTATATTTGGCAAATCTAGGCGCTACCGCCCAAACATACACTGCAGAATGGAATGCTGCCTGTAAATACTACTCTGGAAGGTCTTGTACCACCCCAGGCGTCAAAAATGCCTTCTATGGCAACTCAGTTATGGCACTCGCAAAGAAGATCCAAACGACCATGATTGATCCGTTGCAAGGGCTCTAAAGAAAAACTGTGCCTAAGATACAGGCACAGTACCGGGGTTTTCTTTGTTGAAGATGAATTTGCTCCGCAAATACTCTCCGTTTTGCAAAGTCCTCATTACCACAAAGCTGATAATGAGGACTTTGCAATTACAATAGAAATATGCTATAGTAGCGAAATGAAAAAAGATATCCACCCAAAATTCAACCTCGCAACAAAAGCAACATGTTCATGTGGTGCAACCTATACTGTTGGTTCAACAACAGATGCAATTTCTGTTGAAATCTGCAGTTCATGTCACCCATACTACACAGGTAACGAAAAAATTATCGACGCAGCAGGACGTGTTGATCGCTTCAAAAAGCGCGCAGCAGCAGGAAAGGCAACAACTAAAGCAAAGAAATAACCGAAATACAAAAAACGCTAATTTCATAGCGTTTTTTGTATTTCTCTAGACACATGGTCCCGTTAGAAGCCGCGGTCACGGCGGGATAAAAGATACTAAAACTGCTATTATATAATTATTCAATTAACTTTATTACAGGCTCAACGTTTATTGACCGCGACCTGCTTCTAACGGGATGGAACTCAATCGTGAAGAATTAAAAAAGAATCACAAAACCTCATTCCTCATGACGCAACTTGAGGATTTTGAACGTGAAGAAATAAACATTTTAGAATTACTTGCCACTGACCCTTCTCTTACGGCGCTCGCCGAAGAAGAACTTGGTGTGGTGCGTATGCAAAAAGACAATACAATCGCACAACTTGAGGCAATTTTGGAATCAGAAAAAGAGGAGGAAGAATTTCCAAATGAAATCGTGCTAGAAATCCGTGCGGGCGCAGGCGGTGATGAAGCATATTTATTTGCAAATGAATTGATGAATGCCTACACTCGCTACGCCGAAAAAGAAAAGTGGAATTGGAAAGTCATGGATGAACTCACCACAGAAATTCGTGGGAGAGATGTCTACAAGATTTTACGCTACGAAACTGGTACTCATCGTGTCCAGCGCATTCCTGCAACAGAAAAGAATGGTCGTATTCACACCTCGACTATCACGGTGGCGGTATTGCCAATTCGCAAAAAGACGACATTCGTTATTAATCCTGCAGATTTGGATATGGAATATTCACGTTCCGGCGGCGCAGGGGGACAAAACGTTAACAAGGTGGAGACAGCAGTACGATTGATTCACCGACCGACCGGTATCGATGTGCGCTGTACCTCTGAACGCAGCCAATTGGGCAATCGTGAAAAAGCATTGCAAATTCTTACCGCAAAATTGCAACAAATGAAGGAAGAGGAAGAAAATAAAAAATATGCAGGCGAACGTAAAAACCAGATTGGTACGGCTGATCGAAGTGAGAAAATCCGCACGTACAACTTCCCGCAAGATCGCGTTACGGATCACCGTATCAAGCAATCGTTCTCCAATATTCCGGGTATTATGAACGGCGGTTTTGATAAGATTTTTGAAGCGCTCAAATCGGGAACCGTAGGGGACGCAGGAGACGAAGAATAAGAAAAATGACCAATACTTTGCATTGGTCATTTTTCTTATGTGGGTGTAGAAGGAATCGGACCTTCGGCCTCTGTCTTATCAGGACAGCGTTCTACCACTGAACTATACACCCATAGAAGTGTTCTGATAGTAGCAAAATTAGCTAACAATCGCAACAATAATGATACACTTATTTTATGGACAAAGACGAATTAAAAAAGAAACTCACCAACGAGGAATATCATGTGACCCAAGAAAAGGGTACTGAAATACCATTTCAGAACAAGTATTGGGATTCCAAAGAAGAAGGCGGGTACACATGCAAAGTCTGTGGCGCCATGCTGTTTGCTTCTGACAAAAAATTAGATACATCGACCGGCCCAAGCGGACTTCAAGGTTGGCCGGCATTTGATGAAGCTATTCCCGGAAGTATCAAATTTCAAGATGACAATTCCATGGGCATGCACCGCACCGAAGTTGTCTGCGCAAATTGCGGCGCGCATTTGGGACATTTGTTCGATGATGCTCACGCACCATCCGGCAAACATTTTTGCGTCAATTCCTGCTCGCTTGATTTTGAAAAGAAAGCATAATCTGTTTTCTCATTTCAGATTTTTTAAACTATAGTATACTTATCTCAACATGAATAAGTATCATGAACAACTCTATAAATTAAGATTTGCTTTTATTGTATCTTGTATTGGGATTACGCTCTTTATATTAGGCATGAACCATCAAACAGTTGATGCGCTTTTACCTACGGTTGCACCGTGGGGCGCTTTTACTGTGGCGCTTATCCTTCTTTTTGCCCTTGTGCGTATGGAATGGAAACAATTAGACAATATAAACACCTTCAAGCATGAATTTCTCACCATTATTTCTCATAAATTTAGAACACCACTCACCGGTATCAAATGGGCTGCAAAATTATTACGTGAACCAACCACTGAACAACAAAAAATAGATATCAGTAAACAAATAGATAATGCCGGAGAACGACTCATCGAAATAGTCGAAATCTTAAGTCAATTTAGTAAAATTGACAGTGAAGAGGACAACCATCCTGAAGCAATCAATGTCCATGAAATCATTGAAAGTATTCTTGAAAAATACAGCGAGCGAACAAAAGCAAAAGCTATTGTATTTACTATAGACGTAGCAAACGATATTCCGCTTGTTGTTATAGATAAAATAAAAATGCAATTTGCAACAGAAGTATTAATTGAAAATGCTATTGAGTACACGCCAGAATCAGGTTCTATCGCTGTAGCTGTTACAAAAGAATCCCCATGGATCAGTATCTCCGTGCACGATAGTGGTATAGGGATGACAAGACAAGAATTGAACAATGTCTTTCGTCAGTTTTATCGAAGTGATGACGCAAAAAGTATAGATACTGAAGGCATGGGTCTAGGGCTCTATATTTCCAAAAAAATAATCGAACGCAACAATGGTATCATCACAGCAACATCAGCAGGGAAGGGGAAGGGTTCAACATTCACCATAAAATTAAAAATATAACTTTCTGGGACGGTCGTCCCAGAAAGTTATATCGTCTAATTCACGACTCATCCAATAAAAAAATATACTGTCAAGTATTTCAAAATACTCATTTTTTTGGTATAAATAGCCAACAAGAACGACCGATTAGGCCGTTTTCTTATTTACAAGAGGATGGAAAACCAACCCGTACAAAAAAATGACCAAAAGACTGATTATGCAAAAATATTCTTTCTTTTGGGCACGCTTACTGCATGGATTGTTATCCCGCTTTTGATTGCGCGATTTGTAGGATTTTGGCTCGACAAAAAATTCGGCACCACGCCATGGCTTTTTCTTGCCTGTGTCGCAATTGCATTCCTTTTTTCAATGATCGGTATTGTGAAAAAAGCGAAACAATTTATGAACAAAATATAGTATGGATCCGGTAGTGAAAAATAGCGTAGCCGTAGGTATTCTAGTGCATACTATCTCTTAATTAAAACAAATGAACTATTACCAAATAAAAATCATAGCGAGAATCAATAACGCTATTTTCTACTAACCGGATGGAAGAATCACATCACATAACTCTTTTTGCAGAACAGCTAGGCACTATTGCCGGTTTTCCTATTACCAATTCCATTATTGCAAGCACTGCATCAACACTTATTATTTTACTGCTCGTGCTTTTCTTGCGTAAAAAAGCATTGCCGGGCAAATTGCAAAGTATTTTTGAACTACTCATCGATGGTGCACTATCTCTTGCAGACCAAGTAACCAACGATAGAAAAATTTCACAAAAAGTTATGCCACTTGGGCTCGCTATTTTCGTATTCGTTCTTTTAAACAATTGGTTTGGACTATTGCCTCTTAGTGGTATTTTCTTCGATGGGAGTCCATTTTTTCGTGGCGGCACTGCAGATGTAAATACCACCATCGCCCTTGCACTCATTGCGGTTATTGGTGCAAACATCTTCGGTATTTTCTCACTTGGCATATGGAAAACGTTCAACAAATATGTTAATCTAAAGGCTCTCCACAAAGGCGCGCGTCATGCAAAAAAGGAACCGACAGGACTCATTGTTGCGCCAGTCATGTTCTTTGTGGGGATTTTAGAGCTCATTGGAGAATTTGCAAAAGTCGCATCGCTGTCGTTCCGATTGTTCGGCAACGTGTTCGCTGGTGAGGTCTTATTGGCTTCAATGGCAGCAATCGTTGCGTACGTCTTGCCACTTCCATTTTATTTCTTAGAAGTAATGGTTGGGGTGATTCAAGCGCTCATCTTCGCAATGCTTGCAACCGTATACTTTACGATTGCAGCACAGGATCATGAGGAACACGAAGAGCATGAGACGAAGCATGCGCATTAATTTATTAGCAATTATTATTAATTTTTTATTTTTGTATGGAAAACACAGTAGCAGAAACAGCAATTAATTTGGTCCCTCTCGCAAAAGGTCTCGCAATCGGTCTTGGCGCCATCGGTCCTGGAATCGGTGTCGGTCTTATTGGTTCAAAAGCCATGGAAGCGATCGGTCGCAATCCTGAAGCAGCTGGAAAAGTATTGGTACCGATGTTGATCGCAGCAGCGTTCGCAGAAGCTATCGCTATTTACGCGTTGGTTATTGCATTTAGTATCTAGTTCTTACTTTTGTGTCACCCCGGCGGAGGCCGGGGCCCAGGCCAACGGACAAAAGGCAAATAGCCTGGATCCCGGATCAAACTTCGCGGACTCGTGTCCGGGACGACACAAACAACTGAGAACATTATAAAAAGACCTATGAATTCCATCCTCGATACATTTCACATAGACTGGAAAATAATCCTCGCGCAAGCGGTGAACTTTGGCATTGTCTTTTTTGTGTTGTATCGATACGCAATCAAACCACTTGGTAAAGTCATTGCAGAACGCCAAGCAAAAATCGAAGGCGGATTGAAAGATGCTGCACAAAATGCGAGTTTACTGCAAGAAGCAAAAGGTGAATATGAAAAAATAAAACAAACCGCGCACAAAGACGCGCAGACAATCCTTGTGCAAGCAAAAGAGCAAGCACTCAAAGAACAATCACTCATTATGGCCGAAGGCGTAGCCGCTCGCGAAGCACTCATTGCAAAGACAAAGCAAGAGTTGAAGCGTGAAAAAGAAAAAGTATTAAAAGAAGCAAAGCAAGAAATCGGTGCACTCATCGCCCTTGCTGCAGAAAAAGTACTCGAAGATGTCTCTGATAAAAAAGTGGACCAAAAAATAATCGACAGCGCATTACTCGCGATAACTACCTCTGCTACCCATGAAAAACGCTAAACCGCACGAGTATGCTCGGTCTTTTTATTCGCTTTACAGTAAAGCAGATGAGAAGACAAAGCTCGCATTGATTAAAAATACTGCTCGCACGCTTGCAAAACAAGGAAAAGGGAAGACATTTATTGATCGAACTCTCCAGGAAATTGAACTTCTTCTTGAAAAAAGTGCTGGCATCGAACGAATCAAAGTTGATACCCAAACAGCTCTTACCGCAACAAAGAAAGAAACCCTTGCAAAGGCATTTGAAAAAAAGTTGGGATTTAAAAAAGTAATCATCGACAACTTTCTCGACGAACGAAACATTGCAGGTATGAAGCTCACCATTGGCGACACAGTTTATGATTACACGGTAAAAGGTCGACTAGAAAAACTTACATCACGATTAACCCGATAATTTATGGCAAAAAATACTATTGTAGAACAATTAAAAAAAGACATTGCGTATTTCCAACCGAAAGGCAATCAGAAAACAGAAGGTGTCGTGATGGAAGTTTTTGACGGCATCGTAAACGCAAGCGGTCTTTCATCCATTAAAGCATCAGAAATGGTGCAATTTGCAAACGGAGAACTTGGTGTTGCCATGAACTTACTCGAAGGCTCTGTCGGTATCATCGTCCTTGGCTCTATGCGCGGGATTCGTGAAGGAGACAAAGTCACGGCAACTGGCAAAATTTTAGAAATCCCAGTTGGCGATGAACTCATCGGTCGTACGATTGATGCACTAGGTCAATCTATCGATGGCGCAGGTGATATTACTCCGCCAACTGGCGGAAAAAAATCCTATCCTATCGAACGCATTGCACCGGGCGTTATTACGCGCAAATCTGTCGACCAACCAGTCCAAACAGGTATCAAAGCGATCGATGCACTTATTCCGATCGGCCGTGGCCAGCGCGAACTCATCATCGGCGATCGCCAGACAGGGAAGACCGCAATCGCAATCGACACTATTTTAAATCAAGCCGGAGAAAACATGATCTGCGTGTATGTTGCGATCGGTCAAAAAGATTCCAAGCTCCGCAAAATCGAAACATTGCTTCGTGAGCGCGGTGCTATGGACTACACCGTTATCGTTTCTGCAAGCGCATCAGCACCAGCTGCGCTCCAATACATCGCACCGTATGCAGGTGCAGCGGTTTCAGAATATTTTATGGATCAAGGCAAAGATGTGCTCGTAGTTTATGATGATCTTTCTAAGCATGCAGTTGCGTATCGTGAAATTTCCCTGTTGCTCCGCCGTCCTCCAGGTCGTGAAGCATATCCGGGAGATGTCTTTTATTTGCACTCACGATTATTGGAACGCGCATGCCGACGTAATAAAGAATCGGGTGGCGGATCTATTACTGCACTACCAATTATCGAAACCCAAGCAGGCGATATTTCTGCATACATTCCTACCAACGTCATCTCTATTACAGACGGTCAAATTTTCCTGGAAACGGATTTGTTCTACAAAGGTATCCGCCCAGCCGTCAACGTCGGCTTCTCCGTGTCTCGCGTTGGCTCATCCGCACAAATCAAAGCAATGAAAAAAGTTGCCGGCACATTGAAACTCGACCTCGCACAATTCCGTGAACTTGAAGCATTTTCACAATTTGGATCAGACTTGGATGAAGCTACTAAGAATCAGCTCGAACGCGGTAAGCGCGCAGTTGAAGTCTTGAAACAGCCACAATATTCGCCGATGATCGTGGAACACCAAACAATTGTGCTCTATGCGCTCACGCGAGGTCATATGGATTCGATCGCAATCACCGACATAAAGCGTTTTGAAGGTGGTCTTATCGACTACGTAGAATCAAACGCGCCAGAATTCCTCTCCGAAATCCGCACTAAAAATATGTGGTCCGATGAAGGCGAAGCTGAACTCAAACAAGTAATTGGAGATTTTAAGAAAATATTTAATAGTTAATATTATCTTATGGAAAATAATGAAATAAAAAATATTGAAAACAACCAGAAAAAAAGTAAGATGTTACTTAGTTTCTTAATAGTAATTTTTCCAACGACTGCTTTTATTCTTTTGGTTCGAGGATTAAAAGATGGATCAGAAAATCTTGTTGCTTATTTTGTTTATTTTGTATTTCTCTTATGTTTAAGTATTTTTTCACTTAAACATGTCATGAGTGATAAAACCACAACTGATAAATTAGCTACTGCAGTAGGATCATTTGCTTTTATTTTATTAATTTTTTCAGCATTAGGTGCATTCCAATTTTTAAAAGAGATACTAAAATTTTAACAAAAGCAGATATTTAATAGTTAATATTATTTTATGAAAAAAAAATTTATAATTATTATCCTTATAATAGTAATAATTGTACTCGGTTATTTTGTAGCTACTCTTAAAAAAGAAAACCGTACTGCACCTGTTTCGGTTTCAGAAAAAATTCTGACTGAAAATAAGGATCAGCTGGTTGAAGCATGCTCATCGCGAGGAATGACCTTTTATAAAGTATCCGATACTGGTCGCAGTGAAGGATATGAATATTACTACGACCAAAATGGAAAATTATTAGCTACCTTCGGTGGTTTTTCAGGTGGAGGTATGGGAAATAATTCTCCTGAATTTAACGGAGATGATTTTAATAATTGTAAAAAAATAAGCAAGTAAAATTTGCAATATGGCCTCCGGCAAAGAAATAAAAAGTCGAATCAAATCGATTAAAAACACAGGAAAGATAACCAAGGCAATGGAGTTGGTTTCGGCTGCAAAAATGCGAAAAGCAGTTGCGCGGACATTCGAGGCGCGAGCATACGCGACGGCCGCAGAAGCATTGCTGAAAAAGATTGATGGATTAGCGGAACAAGAAAAACCAAAAGGAAACAAATTGTTATTGATCGTCATCACCTCAAACAAAGGACTCTGTGGCGGCTACAATACCCAAGTATTAAAACTTGCTGCTGAACGAATCAAACAATATGGCAGAGAACGCACTGATATTGTCTCGATCGGCAGCAAAGGAAAAATCGCCCTCGCCCGACTTGGAAGTTCACTCATTGCATCATTCACTGAATTACCCGAAATGCCGACCTCGCGAGATGTCGCACCAATTGCAAATTATATCGACAAGCAATATGCAAGCGGGGAATATGCGAAAGTAGAGCTCTTTTATACGCATTATGTTTCAGCACTAACCCAGACGCCAACGCATAAGGTGATAGTGGGGGACACCGCCGCTGTCATTCCGGACAGCGAGTCCGCGAAGCATGATCCGGAATCCATCGCGAATGTAGGGAGCAATGGATCCCCGGTTCTATCTGCGACAGATAACCCGAGGATGACACAAGAGTCACAAACCGACTACCTCATCGAACCCAGTCAAAGTACAATTCTCCCAAACCTCCTCCGACATCTTTCCAAACAACGCTTCTACCACGCACTGCTCGAATCACTGGCATCGGAACACTCGGCACGAATGGTCGCCATGAAGAATGCAAAAGAATCCGCAGAAGAAATGATCGACGAATTGGGATTAGCGTACAACAAAGCTCGACAAGCATCAATTACGCAAGAGATATCAGAAATTAGCGCCGGCATGGCAGCAGTAAGTTAAGGAAAGTAATTAGTTGTTAGCTTTTAGCTTCTAGTTTTTCACTAGACACTAAAAGCTAACAACTAAAAGCTGTAAGATTAACAGATTAAATTAGTAAAACATTATGAATGGTAAGATTAAGACTATAATAGGACCGATCGTCGACGTGGAATTTGAAAACCACGTTCCAGCAATTTACAATGCGCTTTTTATTGAAGTCGGCACTGGTGACGAAAAGAAAAGGATTATTCTCGAAACACAATATCAAACAGGTGAGAACATGGTGCGCACGGTTGCGATGGATTCAACGGATGGACTTTCACGCGGCATGATTGTCACCGACACTGGCGAACCGATCAATGTTCCCGTTGGCGAAGTAACACTTGGTCGACTTTGGAACGTACTTGGCGAACCAATCGATGGTAAAAATCCGCCAGCTGGCGGAGCAACAGGTACAACACTCCCAATCCACCGCGAACCGCCAACATTCAAAGAACAAGCAACAAAAGTTGAAATTTTGGAAACCGGTATTAAAGTTATCGATCTTATTTGTCCGGTGCTCAAAGGAGGTAAAGTTGGCCTCTTCGGTGGTGCAGGCGTCGGTAAAACGGTGGTCATTCAAGAATTGATCCACAACATCGCATCAAATCACGGCGGCTATTCAGTGTTTGCCGGCGTTGGTGAACGAACTCGTGAAGGAAACGATTTGTTCCATGAAATGAAGGAGTCCGGCGTCTTAGATAAAGTAGCGATGGTCTTCGGCCAAATGAATGAACCACCAGGCGCTCGTTTGCGCGTGGCACTTTCAGGGCTTACGATGGCGGAATATTTCCGCGACGTACAAGGCAAAGATGTGCTCCTTTTTATCGACAACATTTTCCGCTTCACGCAAGCTGGCTCTGAAGTGTCCGCGCTCCTTGGCCGCATTCCGTCTGCGGTGGGTTATCAACCAACCCTCGCATCAGAAATGGGTTCGATGCAAGAACGCATCACCTCGACTGATAAAGGCTCCGTAACCTCCGTGCAAGCCGTCTACGTACCAGCGGATGACCTTACGGACCCAGCACCAGCGACAACATTCGCACACTTGGACTCAACCGTGGTGCTCAACCGTTCTCTTTCAGAACTTGGTATTTATCCTGCTGTTGATCCGCTCGATTCATCGTCGACAATTCTTGACCCAAATATTGTGGGCAAAGAACATTACGATGTAGCCCGTGAAGTACAGCGCGTGTTGCAACGCTACAAAGATTTGCAAGATATCATTGCTATTTTGGGTATGGAAGAATTGTCACCAGATGATAAATCACTTGTGCTTCGCGCACGTAAAATTCAGAAATTCTTGTCGCAGCCATTTTTCGTTGCAGAACAATTTACGGGATCAAAAGGCGCGTATGTACCACTTGCCGAAACCATCCGATCGTTCAAAGAAATTTTAGAAGGAAAGCATGATGAAAAGGCAGAGCAGGAGTTTTATATGAAGGGAGCACTCTAAGTTATCAAGTAGAAAGTTATAAAGTTTATAAAGTAATTACATTTCCTTTATGAACTTGAAAAACTTTATAACTTTAAAAACTTGTATATGTCAAATCACATCCAACTCAAAATAATAACCCCTGAAAAGAAGGTTTTCGACGAATCTGTAGATTCGGTGACGTTACCGACGGAGGATGGGGAAATCACCGTCCTGCCAGGCCATATACCGCTTATTAGCGCCCTTACGTCAGGAGATATCGTCGCACGTCAGGATGGCCACGAAATCCCATTTGCGGTCGTTGGGGGCTTCGTAGAAGTGGACAACGGCAAAGAAGCCGGTATTATCGTCCTTGCCGACTTTGCCGAGCATGTGGGCGATATTAGCGATACAGTGATCGCCGAAGCAGAGAAACGTGCTGCAGAAATTCGCACCATGAAAGAACATGCAACGGATGTCGACTTCGAACACTTTGAAGCAGAACTCGAGCGATCACTGACTCGTGTAAAGATTGCAGATAAGTGGAGAAAGAAAAAATATAAATAAAAATCCCCCTCTCGTATAAAGAGAAGGGGACTGAATTAACTCACATGACTTATACTTCAAAATCATTATTACCGGTAATGGTGAAGAATTTTTCTCTCATTGCATCAGCGGTTGATTTCGCTTTTGTGGCGACAAGTAATTCTTTCATCCGAGCAAACGAAGTCATTTTGATTTGATTTGCAAACTTTGTTCGAGTGTTAACAGGATTTTCATCGTCTGCAAGTGACACCGCCATACCGTAAATAGCACATAATTCTTTTTCTCCGAGTTCTCCAATTGCTTTGAAAAAAGCAAACAGAAGCACAGGGTTTGGTGTTGAATCATTTTTCTTGATTGATTCAACTAAATCATTGAGTACTTTTTTAAAGTCGTTCATGGTTATTTTATTTTTAGTTTAAACTGGATACATTATATACTATTATATAGTATATGTCAAGTACTCGAAATACTCAAAAAACGCTATATTTTACTTATGTTTAAAGTAATTCTGTTTTATAAATACGTTCGGATTAAAGATCCGACAAAAGAAATGCTCCGCCAAAAATCTGCGTGTGAGGTACTTAACATACGCGGACGCATGATTGTCGCAGAAGAAGGGGTAAACGGCACCTTTGAAGGAACTCTAGACGCCGTAACAAAGTATATGGATTGGATGAAAGCAGATCCACGGTTTCGAGATATTCACTGGAAGGTAAGTAACGGCACCGAGGACGGTACCGCATTTCCAAAACTCTCTGTTAAGGTGCGCAAGGAAATTGTATCCCTTCATTTGGGTGATGAAAAAGATATTGATCCAAATAAAATTACTGGCGCGCATTTGAAGCCGAAGGATTTACGCTCGTGGTACGAGGAAGGTAAAGAATTTTATATTGTGGATATGCGTAATGATTATGAATTAGAGTCTGGAAAATTTGAGAATACTATTTTTCCTGGCATGGCAAATTTCCGCGACTTGCGAGAAAAAGTGGGAGAAATCGCGCATCTGAAAGATAAGACGGTACTTACTGTGTGCACTGGTGGTGTGCGTTGTGAAAAAGCATCAGGACTGTTGGTCCGCGAAGGATTTGCTGATGTACATCAGTTGGACGGCGGGATTGTCTCCTACATGGAACAATATCCGGGACAAGATTTCAAAGGATCGCTTTATGTATTTGATAAACGCCTTACGATGCACTTTGAGGACCCAGAAAACCACACCATTATCGGCACCTGCAAACTTTGTGGGACCACTTCTGAACGCTATGTAAACTGCGCAAATTTAGGCTGTCACCTCCATTTTATTTGTTGCAATACTTGTAGTCCAAAAAATGAAGACGCATTTTGTTCGGATACGTGTGCTCAGATAGGGAAGTAGTAGTGTGCGAGGCTGGGTCTGTTAGCTACCAGGACCGTCCTGGTAGTGGTTGCTTTTTTAGACTAATAATGTATAATGTAAGCCAACAAAATTGTTCATCAAAAACAAATAAAAACACATGCACCTTGACCCACTAGAAGAAGTCGGTACTTCAATTAAAATTGACACCGGAGAAATGGTACTCAACTCACATTTGGTAATTGCTTCAAAATGCACTCCAGATGAACTTGAGACTGAAACAAAACATTATGCCATACTCGGTGGCGTACTTAAAAACAAAGGAATTGATTTGTTCCTTGTGGTAAGGAAAAACAAATCGGATTACACTGTCGGTCTTCTGTTTAAAACATTAACAGAACAGACGATAAAAATACTCAATACCACCGCGTTTTCAGAAAAATTTAATATTGATCACGCTCGTATATTAAAAGTAATTCGCGTCAGACTCACCGGCAAACAAGCGTTGGGAATAGAAAAACTTCCCGAACAAGACGGTGGTAAAAAATTAAAGTTCAACAGACTAAAGACTACTTTTTTCTTTAAAGAAGATCTCACTGAAATTGAACTGGCTAACCACCCACAACCATGGAGTTGCTATGACCTTGGAAAAGAGGACATCGTAAAGACAACTCCTTGCGCATTTATTATAGACGAAGATATCGTCGTTGCGCACAGTAACAAATTATGCACAAGATTTATTGTGCACTATTGTGCTTTTTCAAAAGATAAAAGTGTCCTTGCTGAAATAATAGACACTATTGAAGAAGTTTCAATGCTCCCAATCAAATTGCAACAATCTTTTGCTCATTTTGAAAAAAAATCAAAAGAAGTAGTGTAAAACCCCAGTACAACATTGCAAAAGCCCCGATACATAATCGGGGCTTTTTTTATGCTAGAATCACCATTATGCACGGCTCACTCTATATCGTCGCCACCCCAATAGGGAACTTAGAAGACATCACGCTTCGGGCACTTCGCATACTTAAAGAAGTAGACGTGGTGCTCTGTGAAGACACACGTACCACCGGCAAACTCCTCAAACATTTTGATATTAGTGCCAAGCTCACGAGCTATCACGGCAATGCAACCGACAAAAAACATACGTATATTTTAGACATGCTTCGCGATGGTAAAAAACTCGCACTTGTATCGGACGCCGGCACGCCGTGCATTTCTGATCCGGGCGTCATGCTCATTCACAGTATCCGCGAACAATTGCCCGAGGTAGAAATTTTCGCAATTCCAGGACCATCCGCAGTTATCAGTGCCCTCTCTATTTCCGGATTACCCTCAAGTGAATATCTTTTCTTGGGATTTGCACCACACAAAAAAGGACGGAAGACATTTTTTGAGCGCATTGGTGCCTCGGACACAACCATCGCATTTTATGAATCACCGCATCGATTTGAAAAAGCTCTTGCAGGACTTGCGGAAGTATTAGACGAGAACCGTCATCTTCTTATTGCCCGCGAACTTACCAAAATGCACGAACAAGGCGTTTACGGCACATTATTTGAAATTTTAGAATACTTCAAAAACCATCCCGACAAGATACGTGGGGAATTTGTGATTGTGGTTGAGGCAAGAAAATAGAAAATACTAAGTAGAAAATAGGGGACGGGATGAAGGCAAAGCCTTCATCCCGCTTTGCTCCTATTTAGTATTTTGTATTTACTATTTTCTGATATATACTTCTCTCATGCGTAAAGAAAAAATACTCTTTTTTACAGGAATCATCCTCATCATCATTCCATTTTTGGGATTTCCTGAATTTATTCGAAAAATACTCATCGTCGCAGGTGGAGTAAGTGTCTCTTTGATGGCCTATTTTTTAGTGAAAGCAAAAAAACAATCCCGCGGATTTCCTTTTATATTTCCATCTGACGAAACCAACAACGATTCAGCAACAACATCTGCATAAATGCGCCGATTTTTAAAGATCACGTTAATAACCATTCTCGTCCTTGCAAGCGCAGGGGCACTTGCATATTCTCTACCTCTTGCCACAAAAACAAGCTATGTTCGAGGAGAACATAAAGAAACACCGCTAACAGAACCTGTAGTAGAGACTACTCCTATTGATACAACTCCGGTCCGTGTCGTCACCCATATTCCCACACCAGAAAGTGTCAAAGGAGTCTACATGACAAGTTGGGTTGCAGGCACGCCATCACTTCGGAAAAATATAGTCTCACTTATTGAGCGAACAGAACTCAACACAATCATCATCGATATCAAAGACTACACCGGTAAAATTTCATTCGTTATGCCTGATGAAAAATTAAAGGCAATGGGGGTCATGGATAACAGAATCAGAGACATCGCAAGTCTTATAGACGAACTCCATGCAAAAAATATTTATGTTATCGGGCGTATTGCCGTATTTCAAGATCCGTATTTTGTAAAAGCGCATCCTGAACTCGCCGTCAAAAAAAGTAGCGATAAAAATGTCATTTGGAGCGATAAAAAGGGGATTACCTGGCTCGATGCAGGTTCGCAAGAAGTATGGGACTATATGGCACTCCTCGGTGACAATTCATACGCAATGGGATTTGACGAACTCAATTTTGATTACATTCGATTTCCCTCAGACGGCAATATGAAAGACATTTATTTCCCTATCAGTGACGGCAAACCAAAAGCTGAGGTGATGAATTCATTCTTTACATTTATCGGTGACTATTTTAAAGCAAAACAGATTCCAACCTCTGCAGATTTATTTGGTATGACCACCACAAGTGTTGATGACCTCAATATTGGTCAATTATTGGAACACGCAGTCGCGCACTTTGATTTTGTCGCACCAATGGTCTATCCAAGTCACTATCCAGCAACATGGAATGGATTTAAAAACCCTGCCGATCATCCAAAAGAAGTGATTACTATTTCAATGGCTAGTGCTGCAAAGCGTGTCACCGCAGCAGGCAAAGATCCAAACAAAGTGCTCCGTCCGTGGCTTCAAGATTTTAATTTAGGAGCTACCTATACGGCAGATATGGTCCGTGCACAGATTGATGCATCTAACGGACTTGGTTTATCTTCATGGATGTTGTGGGACGCGTCAAATACGTATACGGAAGGTGCATTAAAGAAAGAATAAATCCTCACAAAGCTGAGGATTTATTCTTTAATAAGTTGCACCTATCTCCCTAGTCTGCGATAATAGCCCTACATGAGCATGCATAAAAACTCCAAAAAATATATCGCTTTTTCGATAGTCATTGCACTTGTCCTCTTTCTTGGTGGATTTTTTCTTGGCTCATCAAGACCTAGCACGGCTGGCGCTTCGGTGGTAAATACTAAAGCTGATTTTACTGAATTTTGGAAAGTCTGGACCATGATTGATGAGAAATTTCCTGATGCAAGTACGATATCTGCTGAAGACCGCATTATTGGCGCAACCAAAGGACTTGTTGATTCATTAGGCGACAAATATTCTGTCTTTTTTGATAAAGAAGAAACAAAAAGTTTCCAAGAATCCATCCAAGGCTCATTCGGCGGTGTTGGTATAGAAATTGATGAAAAAGATGGCATATTGGTGGTTATCGCGCCAATTAAAGGGACACCCGCAGACAAAGCAGGTGTTCAATCAGGAGATTATATTATTAAAATAGACGACATAACGACAGAAGGATTGAGTATTGATGAAGCAATTAAGAAAATTCGCGGGGCAGAAGGAACCCCTGTTACCTTGACGCTCTTAAGTAAAGATTCAAAAACAACTCGTGATATAAAACTCATTCGCGCGAAAATAGAAATCCCAACACTCGAAACAAAAAAATTGAATCCGCCAGCTGGCGGAGGTGTGTTTGTGGTATCACTCTATAATTTCAACGCACATGCAATGATAGAATTTCGCAAGGCAATGGAAGAATTTAAATCCTATGACGGCAATAAACTTATCATCGATCTCCGTGGTAATCCAGGTGGCTACTTAGACGCATCAATCGATATGGCAAGTTATTTTATTCCTGCAGGCAAAACAATTGTTACTGAAAATTATGGTGAAAATAAATCCGAAACAATACATCGTTCAAAAGGATATTCGCTTGGCAAAAAGAATTTAAAAGTTGCTATTTTGATTGATCAAGGGTCTGCATCTGCATCTGAAATTCTCGCTGGTGCATTACAAGACTACAAACTGGCAACTCTTGTTGGTACACAGACGTATGGTAAGGGCTCCGTGCAAGAATTGGTCCCTGTCACCGATACCACCACTCTCAAACTCACCATAGCAAAATGGCTCACGCCAAATCGTAATTGGATTTCAAAACAAGGATTGACCCCAGATTTCAAAGTTGAAAATAAGACACGACCAAAAGAAACAGGGGATAGCACTGACCTGCAATTTGCAAAAGCGGTGGAAGTGGTTAATAAGTAAATACTAAGTACTAAATAGAAAATAGGAAGAACAAAAAAGAAGGGTTTCGCTTTGCGAAACCCTTCTTTTTTGCTAGGATGTAGTCATGAATCCGGTAGTGAAAAATAGCATTGCCGTAGGCATTGGCGAGATAAAATCTATTCAATATGATATCCATGCCGTATTACCAGATAATAAAAATAGCAGAAACCAATAATGCTATTTTCTACTAGCCGGATGAAAATCATTCTGTTACGAGACATCCCGAAAGTAGGGAAGAAGTACGAGGTCAAAGAAGTTGCCTCGGGATTTGCAGAAAATGCCCTTTTTAAAAAAGGCTTGGCTGAACCTGCAATTCCAAAAAATCTTGAGAAATTAAAAAAGATTCTCTCTGCACTCCATGTTTCCAAGGGAATTCAAGATGCATTACTCGACAAGAATTTCGGCGAACTCAAAGAAAAAGTATTTGAAATCCACCGCAAAGCAAATGACATGGGCCATCTTTTCTCAAAAATTCACCCAAAAGATATCAGTGAATTATTGGCAAACCAGCATCGCATAGATATCGACGCTGATGCGATTATCCTCGAAGAACCTCTCAAAACAACCGGCCGTCATGAAGTAATACTCCAAGTTGGTGCCAAAAAAGGAATGTTGATTTTGGAAGTGATTGGTGAAAAATAGATACTAAAAAATCCTCCATTCGGAGGATTTTTTGTTTATGCTACGTGGACGACTTTTTTAATAACTGTCGTACCATCAAAATGTGTTTTGCGTTTGTTGCTGAATGAAATCGTTCCTGGAGTGAGTGCAAAAAGTGTGTGATCTTTACCGGTGCCTACATTCTTGCCTGCAATGATTTTTGAACCACGCTGACGGATAATGATAGAACCAGCTTGCGCTTTTTGGCCAGCATAAAGTTTCGTCCCCAAATATTGAGGATTGGAATCGCGACCGTTTTTGGTTGAGCCTTGGGCTGCCTTATGTGCCATAAAAAATAGGGGTTAGGTTATAGGGGTTAGGGTATAGTAGCTATTCGAAAAAAGCAACTATACACATACAAAAGCATGCCATATGGCGTATACTTTCTATGTATGAAGACTATACACAATTTGCGAGAGAAAATCAAGTCTTTTTTACGCAGTGCCAAAGGGCGGGATTTAGTCACCATTTTGATCATTGTCTTTGTCGCTATAGGCTCATTTTTACTGGGTTCTTTGTCGGGGCAAGAGAGGGCAGGGAATACCCCTATCGTCTTTGCAGATAGTCTGGCGCCCTATAAGCTCAACCATGCGATAGACACAGTGCCAAAGCAGACTTCACAAATCACCACTTCTCCTTCCAAAACAGGTGCATTTATGGCTTCCAAAAATGGCACCAAATACTACCCAGACGGATGTTCAAACCGAATTTTAGATGAAAATAAGGTCTTCTTTAACACCACGGCCGAAGCAGAATCTGCTGGATATAGTTTATCAAGTACTTGCAAATAGATGCCTAACTAATTAACAAGATGCAATCCCGTAGTGAAAAATGACATCGCCTACGGCATTGGGGTGAGTAAATCTTATTTTTATAAATTCATGTACAATTAACTACATATTACATATGGCACGAACCAATAATGCCATTTTCTACTAACCGGATGCAAAGAAATTTTTACAAACAATTATTTTATTTTATT
>CALRGH010000004.1 GCA_943357245.1 Candidatus Nomurabacteria bacterium | reverse complement strand
GAATGGGGATACAAGCCAGGAGTTGTCCGCGATGTGATCAAAGAAATCTTGAAAAAGAATGGTCCACTTACGAAAGAAGATGTTGTCGAACGTGTACTCAAAGAACGATATCTCAAAAAGAACACTATTCTCGTTAATCTCCAAAATCCTAAATATTTCAAAAAAATGAAGGATGGACGGTATACAACCGTATAAAAAAATTCCCCCGAGCTCGGGGGAATTTTTTTATACGGTTGTGATGGGACTAGTAGCAGGTAGCTAGTAGCAAGGGTTTCCGAATACAAAGTGCAGGATTTTTGCGAAGCAAAAATCCTGCACTTCCCATGCTACTTACTACCAGTTCCTTGCTACATTTTTCCTGCTATACTATCTACCATATGAACAAAGGTTTCGCACATATTATCCTCATCGTCTTCGGGCTTTTCTTGTCGCTCATGATTGTCGGTTTTATTTTTAAGCAAAATGGTTTTACGCCGCCAGTGCCATCTGATAAGCCGAAATCAATTAGTGACATTTTTATGTTTTCACCCCGGGAGTGTGGGCTTATCATTGGCTATCCTCGCGAAGATCAATTAGGTGCGATTGTTACTGCGCCTATTCGTATTGCAGGATATGCAAATGGATGTGATTGGTATTTGAAAGATAATAGTGCAGGCACCGTACAAGTGTTAGACGATCAAGGGCAGGTGATTTCAAATACGTATTTGCTTACAATTGTGCAACATCGAGCCTTCGCACCAGCGTATTTTGATCTAGAATTATTTGTGACACCACCAAAGAATAAAAAAGCGACATTGTTGTTTACTAATAACAATACCGCACAACCTGTGGTGAAGCAGATGCCGGTAATGTTCAAATAATTTTTTATAGTATACCCCCACACCAACTTTTATTTTTACCCACATCTATCCCTCTCACTTATTTTTAAAAAAGTAGGTGTGGGGGTATACTTTCTATATACCCATGAACGACGTTTTATTTCAAAGCCTTTCACTTATCTACATTGCATTATCAAAAACCGCAGTCGTCTGGATACCGACACTGCTTGTTGTTTTTGCATGGCGATTTTGGATCGACTATGTAAACGCTGCGGCGATTGAAAACATGAAATGGGTGATGCTCGAAATTCGTATTCCAAAAGAAGTGACGAAGACACCAAAAGCTATGGAGCTCGTACTTATTAATGCACTCCATCAAACAGGCGGTGTTGGTACATGGTATCACCGATGGTGGCTCGGTAATGTCTTGCCGTGGTTTTCTCTCGAAGTCTGCTCTATTGGTGGCGAGCTGCATTTTTTTGTTCGTACGCAAGATAAATTTAGACGGTTGATAGAATCGCAAGTATACGCACAATATCCAACAGCAGAAGTGGTGCCGGTAGATACTGATTATGCAGAATTAGTTCCACAAGTTAATAAAAACACGAACGCGATATGGAGTACATGGGGTACAGAATTTACTCTTTCCAAAGAAGATCCCTATCCAATAAAAACATATGTTGATTATGGGTTAGATAAGAGCGTAAAACCAGATGATCAAGAATCGCAAATTGATCCTATTTCACCAATGCTCGAACTTATGGGTGCACTTAAACAGGGGGAGCAGTTGTGGTTTCAAGTATTAGTACGCGCACACAACGCTGGTAAACCGGGGGCAAAATCATTTCCAAAAGAAGGACATTGGTTTGAGCGAAATGGAGTTAAAGATATTACCAAAGAGCAAATCGCAAAAATTATTAAAGATGCATCAAAGAAAACTGAAGGGGAAAAAGAGGGTACTATTTTGAATCTTACGAAAGGACAAGGGGATGTGATTTCAGCGATTGAACATAAAATGTCGCAAATACAATTTGAATGTGGTATGCGTATGGTATACATTGCAAAAAAAGATGCATTTGATGCAGGTATTATTGCAGGGATGATGAGTGTCGTGAAGCAATACAATTCACAAGACATGAACGGATTTAAACCACAAAATGCAGTGGGTGTTGCTATTGATTTTATCGATGACCCCTTTGGTAAAAAGACATTGGAAATGAAAAAAACTATGTACAATGCGTATCGGTTGCGTAGTTATTTTAATAAGCCATATGAGCGCGTGCCGTTTATTTTGTCCGCCGAAGAATTGGCGACTATTTACCATTTCCCAAATCGTGCGACATCGACACCAAGCTTTGCACGTATTGATTCTAAACAAGCTGAACCTCCGCAAAATTTGCCGATATAATCCCCGCTCGCGACCGCGGTCACGACTATGTGAATATAAAAGACATCATGAAAAAAATTATTACCACCACAACTATATTTGAGCAAGAGGTTTATCGACCGCGACCTGTCTCTAACGGGATATAATTATGTTAGATACACCGAACTATTATCCATTACTTGAACATAAACAAAAAAAGCACACCGTGCTTCGGGTATTTCTTTTTTTGTTTGCGCTCATTATTGTTGCTGGTGGTGTTAGTATTGGTATGATTTGGCAATACAATAAACCCTCTGCACAATTTCCAGGAGCAGATATATTTCGAATTGAAAAAGGATCGACAGTGCAAGGAGTGGGGAGTGATCTTTTTGCATTAGGATATTTACGTTCAAAAACACTCTTTCAATTTTTTGTATTATTACTTGATACTCGAGGTCGTGTCGTCGCTGGGGATTATCTTTTGGATAGTCCGCTCTCTGCATATGAGCTCGCGTCACGTGTTACTTCGGGGAATAGAAATCTTCAATCATATAAAATTACCATTCCGGAAGGGTATACCGCAAAAGAAATTACAGGACTTTTTGACGCTAACTATCCAGATATCAATAAGACAACGCTTGGTGCATTATTGAAAACAAAAGAAGGGTATTTGTTTCCTGATACGTATTTTTTATCACCTCTTGTTACAGAACAAGAGATAGTAGATACGATGACAGCTATGTTTGATGAACGTATTAAGAAATTAGAATCTTTGTTTACTGCGTCTAACTATACAAAAGCAGAACACATTATTATGGCGTCTATTATTGAAGGGGAAGCATTTACCGACAAAGAACGTCCAGTTGTCTCTGGTATTTTATGGAAACGATTAGAGAAAGGAATGCCATTACAAGTTGATGCAACATTTGCGTATACACTCGGCAAAGCAAGTAAAGACCTGACTGTTCAAGATTTAAAAACAGATAGTCCGTACAACACCTACACACGCAAAGGATTACCGCCGACACCAATAGGAAATCCTGGACTTCCGTCTATAGAAGCATCACTTAAACCTGACGTATCACCGTATTGGTTTTATCTACACGATGCGCGTGGTAGTATTCATTACGCTCGGACGTACGAAGAGCATTTGCAGAACAAAAAATTATACCTAAAGTAGCTGGTAGCATGTAGCAAGTAGCAAGGGTTTTCGAACAAATAGCGCAGTATTTTTGCTTCGCAAAAATACTGCGCTACCCATGCTACCTGCTAAGTTTACCTTGCTACATATTATCTATGCACACCCAACATTTAGCATTTATCGATACAGAAACGACTGGTTTTGATCCAGAAAAACAAGAAATAATTCAAATCGGGCTTGTCCTTGTGTCACAAGAAGAAGAGAATGGCGTAACAAAATATAAAATTCTCGAAGAGCTTGATTTGAAAGTAAAACCTGAACATATAGAAACTGCCGAACCAGGGGCACTCCGTGTTAATGGTTACGACGAAGCGGATTGGGTATTCGCGTATTCGCTCAAGGAAGCAATGACGATACTTGCAAAGAAAACCGAAGGTGCAATTATGGTCGCGCATAATTTGCCATTTGATTATGGATTTCTCATGAAAGCATTTTCAACCACCAGTGTGCAAAATAAAATGCATTTTCACAAGCTCGATACTATTTCTATTGCATTTGCAAAATCAAAAAAACGCGGAGATATTGATAAATTTTCTCTCCATCACCTCTGCTCTATTTTTGGTATTGAAAATAAAAAAGCACATACCGCACTTGCTGATGCGCGAGCGACGTACGAACTCTATAAAAAACTCCTAGCGCTCTAATAGTTCGATACATTTGTCTGTTTTACTATTGCATGGTATAGTGCTAAAAAATTTAAAACAATGGCAAAGCAAAAGAAAAAAATCGTTCACGACGATGCTTTTTTCTTGCGTCGTCGAATATACCAAATATTAAAAAATCTTTGGTACACAAAAAAACTTATTAAAGATGTTAAAAATGGGAAATCTCTCAACCCGGATGTAATTGTGTTTTTTGCGACACTCAAAAACAACCATGTTAAGAATTTTGATTTCTTTCTTTCTTTTAGAGGAAAGGAGACAGGATTTGTTTCTAGCACACAAGGGCGGGCTGCCTTTAGGGTTACCATACAGCAAACAGATGCGGAAATAAAAGAGATGATTGTTGAATTTATTGTCAAAACAGATAATATAGGGCTTCGTAATGAAGAAGTGTTTATAGAGTATAGTAATAAAATACTCAAAGAGCACGGGATTATACATCTTTCTCTCAAAGCAGCGACGACAGATGAAGATAAAAACCAAAGCTTCGATTGTTTGTTGCTGAGTAAAGAAAGAGATTGTGTTAAAAAATTTAAAATTCAGTTAAAGAAGTCAGAACTAAGCTGGAGAAATGCAATTGATAAGAAAAAATACAAAGGAAAAGGATTAGTGTTTGTCGCCTTTGATTTTCAAAACCAGTGTACAGCAAAAGCACTTGCTAGTGGACTCAGAAAAATCGCAACAGAAGGAATTAGAAGTATTTCTTTTATTCCAAAAGTACAAGTAGTTAAAGCCCTGATATGATCAGGGCTTTTCTTTTTGTCTAGAGATATGCTTATATGTACACACATGAATCATGGTGATCAAAAAACTGTATTCGTCGGGCTCTCGGGAGGTGTCGACAGTTCTGTGGCCGCGCATCTTTTACTCGAACAAAATTACAATGTTGTCGGGGTTTTTATTCGTACCTGGCAACCAGAGTTCATAGAATGCACCTGGCGCGATGAACGCCGCGACGCGATGCGCGTCGCGGCTCATTTGGGCATTCCGTTTTTAGAATGTGATGCTGAAGACGCATATAAAAAAGGTGTTGCAGATTATATGATTGCTGAATATAAAATTGGCCGTACCCCAAACCCCGATGTCATGTGTAATCGAGAAGTAAAATTCGGGGTGTTTTGGCAATTTGCAAAAGAGCACGGTGCAGATTTTATTGCGACTGGTCACTATGCGCGCACCGACAATACTCTATTAAAAACAGGAATTGATGAAAGTAAAGATCAATCTTATTTTCTCTGGACACTCACTGAAGAGGATCTCGCGCACACGCTTTTTCCTGTGGGTCATTTACAAAAGAGTGAAGTGAGAATAATTGCAGAGCGTGCTGGACTTATGACTGCCGCAAAAAAAGATAGCCAAGGTGTTTGTTTTCTTGGTCCGCTCGATATGAAAGACTTTTTGAAACATTACCTACAGAGTGAACAAGGAAATGTCTTGAATGAGGAAGGACAAAAAATAGGTACGCACGATGGCGCAATGTTCTATACGCTTGGCGAACGTCACGGATTTTCTATTACCGAAAAAAATCCCGATGATGGCGCATGCTATGTGATCGCAAAAGATATCCAGAAAAACACAATCATTGTGTCGCAGACACAACCGTTTGAGAAAAATAGTGCGGTTGGCATGAAAGAAATTAATCTTGAGAACGTTATTATTCGCGGTGCACTTCCGACCAAAAAAATTACTGCGTGTGTTCGATATCATGGAGAACAATATTCAGGAAGTTTGATGAAACAGGAAGATAATTACATGTTTCATTTTGATCAACCAGTACTTGTCGCACCAGGTCAATCAGTTGTCTTTTTTGATGGAGAGATTTGTGTTGGTGGAGGAGTTGTTTCCTAGTGCTGTGGAAAATAAAAATCGTATTTTAAAAACAGAGGGTATACCCCCACACCTACTTTTACACAATGTAAAAGTAGGTGTGGGGGTATACTTATGATATGGATTTTCTCACACCAGATATTATTGATATTTTAATTAAAGTATTAGTAGCAATGTTACTCGGTATGGTTATCGGTACTGAGCGTATTATCGCGCACAAAACTGCAGGGATGCGCACCTATGCGCTTGTTGCTGTTGGTTCGACAATGTTTATTATTATTTCGGAATCAATTGGCACTATGTATTCACCGGCAAGTTTCGTTGCTACACAGATTGCTGCCGCTATTATTACTGGGGTTGGGTTTTTAGGTACAGGTATTATTTTTAAAAATAATTCCCATCTCGTCGGGCTTACCTCAGCTACTGGTATTTGGGTTGCTGCGGGAATTGGTATTGCTGTTGGATATGGATTTTACCCGATTGCAATTATTGCAACATTTGCAACACTATTTATTTTCACCGCGCTTTGGTTTATTGAACAACAAATTAAGAAAATCCCACCTGTTGCTGAGAACGGTAAAGAATAGTCAAGAAATGTGTTTTGTAGTATGCTACAGAAAACATTTTTGCTATGGCTAAAAAAAATAAACAACCAACTATTCACTCGACACTCTTACCTTTACCACAGGTAATTAATCTCAAAGATTCAATGGGAATAAACAATTTTGGTGTGAACAAAAAACACCCAAGAATAACTGCTACCAAAGGAAGAGGGAAGAGTAGAAGAAAAGTATGACATTAATTAGAATACATAAAGCACCGCTATGCGGTGCTTTTATTTTTTGGTATAGTAGAGGAAATTTTCACCTATGAAAAAGCTTTCATTTGCCACATGGGTTGCTGTTATTTTAGGTCTTGTTATTGTTACTCTCGTTATCTTGTCGTCTATCTTTTTTAACTTGCCCGAAGCGCTCATTTATTTCCATTTGGCATGAGCGCTTTTTTTATTGCCCAAATTTTGCTACTCTAGAGGGATGACATCTGCCGATATACGGAAACGATTCTTAGACTTTTTTGAAAAGCGCGGCCACGCTATTTTGCCGTCGGCGTCGCTTGTTCCAGAAAATGACCCGTCCGTGCTTTTTAATACTGCCGGCATGCAACCACTCGTGCCGTATTTGTTGGGAGAACAGCATCCAAAAGGCGACAAGCTCGCTGACATTCAGAAATGTGTTCGCACGGGAGATCTTGACGATATCGGCGACAATCGCCACCTTTCCTTTTTTGAAATGATGGGCAATTGGTCACTCGGCGCGTATTTCAAAGAAGACGCAATTAAATGGAGCTATGAATTTTTAACTTCAAAAGAAGAAGGACTTGGTCTTGATGTTTCCCGATTGTACGTGACAGTTTTTGAAGGAGATGTAAATGCACCGGAAGATACGGAGTCGCAAGATATTTGGAAGTCACTTGGCATTCCTGAACATAGAATCTATAAACTTGGTGTTGAGGATAACTGGTGGAGCCCTGGGGAGAATGGCCCATGTGGTCCCGACACAGAAATGTTTTACGATATGACCGACACGGGAATCGGCGACCTTTCAAAAGAAAATTTTATTGAAGCATGCAAAGATGAAACGATCATCGAGATTTGGAATGATGTCTTTATGGAGTACGAAAAAAAAGAGGGCAAAGTCATTGGCAAGCTCGCACAAAAAAATGTCGACACGGGTGCTGGGCTTGAACGTATTACTGCGGTGATGCAAGGAGTGAAGACAGCATATGAGACGGATTTGTTTACAGCAATCAAAGGCAAGATCGATGAATTTTCAAATATAGATAATATTCGTGCACGAAGAATTGTTGCGGACCATATTCGCACAAGTGTGTTTTTGATCGCTGATGGGGTGGTGCCGTCCAACACAGATCAAGGCTACGTACTTCGCAGACTTCTTCGTCGCGCAGTTAGATTTGCAGATGTGCTTGGTATGAAGCATGGGTCTCTTTTTCACTTGGCAAATACCGTCATTGAAACCTACAAAGAAATCTATTCTAATATTCTAACGAATTGCAGCATAGTTTTAGATGAGATTGAGAAAGAAGAAAGTAAATTTCGTCAGACGCTTGAGCGTGGCATGAAAGAATTTGAAAAAGGAACAGATGCCTTTATTCTCGCGACGAGTTATGGATTTCCGATTGAACTTACGGAAGAATTAGCAAAAGAAAAAGGGGTTACGATTGATCGCGCAACATTTGATGCGCAAATGAAAGAGCATCAGGCACTGTCGCGTGCAGGAGCAGAACAAAAATTCAAAGGCGGCTTAGCAGACCATTCTGAAATGAGTACGAAGTATCACACGGCGACGCATTTGCTCCAGCAAGCACTTCGCGATGTCTTGGGCAATCATGTATTTCAAAAAGGTTCGAATATTACCCCAGAGCGCATGCGCTTTGATTTCTCGCATGGAGATAAAATGACCGACGAACAATTGAAAACAGTGGAGACAATCGTGAATGAAAAAATTGCCGATGCATTGCCGGTAAGTTTTGAAGAAGTATCTGTCGAAGAAGCGCACAATCGTGGCGCGCTCGGTGTCTTTGATGATCGCTATGGTGAAAAAGTAAAAGTCTACAAAATGGGGGATGGCGATGATAAATACTCACTCGAAATCTGCGGCGGTCCACATGTCGGCAATACCAAAGAACTCGGTCATTTCAAAATTGTAAAAGAGGAAGCAGTATCACAAGGAGTTCGAAGAATAAAGGCTGTGCTTGAATAAAAATAGGGTGAATTAGAATATCTTGACAAATATTTTCAATATGCTATACTGTTTATTGTTCTTTAAAACATGGATTTGATTGGTTTTCAGAGACCTTTTGGTATATAGAGATTTATGATAACCAATTAAATTTATAAAAAATGAGTGATAAAAAAGTAATTTTACTAAATCATTACTTAGATGATGATTGTGAAAATGTCCACGATTTTACTCAATGCCTACCTGAGAGGATTATAAAAGAATTTATTGAAGCAGGGGGGAGATTGTACGATCTGAAAGACTTTGGTAAAAACAAGAGTCTGCGCTTTGATTGCCGTCTAATAGATTTAGTGGAGAAATACCATGAGGATATAAGAAGGCATGAAAATAATTTTGATTATTACACAGAATGTTTAAAAGACCCAAGGTACAAAATGCGTTATGAATTCATATTGTTTAGAATAGGAATCGTAAAAACAAAAGAGCGTTTTGCGATTACACAGCCATATGATGACGGAGGTAGTAAAGAGGTAATTGTGTACTTTGGGGATTTTAACTGGCTTAATTTACCAGTGTAATAATACAAGGTGAGCTACTAAGTAGCTCACCTTCTGTCTCGGAATGAAGTTCCGACTGATGAGCTCAAAAGAGCGAAACAGAAAAATTAGTTCATTTTTAAAAAAATAAACATGGAAATAGAAGTCCCCAAACTACCTTTGGTGTTTCAGCAAAAATACATCTCGAAGGATGCCGCTGAAGAATTATTAAAATGGAAAGAAGCATTTAAAAAGTTAGGGTGTCAAGTTAACCTTGAAGAAAACGACCCCGGGATGGTAAGTTTTGCAGATGATGGTTGCCTTATGCAAGTATTATTTGATGGTACCCCCGTAGACCCGAAAAAAGATGCGCCATATGGGCAAGCTACTTTTTATGCAAACGACAAAGCAGATGCAATTATTATGCCGACAGAAAATGAGTATAATAACTGGGTAAAGAAGCTGAAAGAGCAACAGGCTCCAATTGATGGATCTGGGTTGGATGGAACATGGGAAGAAATTTATAAGGCAATTGTAAATTATTTGCAATTTACCGAAAAAATGATTCCCTTATTTCCTGAAGGGATTTGATTTAAGTAAGAAAATTTATTAAGCCCTGCCGATTTATCGGTGGGGCTTTTTGATTGTTCGAAACAACCTCCCGCGGCGCCTTTGAAAAGCCTTTCGCAGCGCGGCGGCGCGAGAAGAGCAATTTTTCAGCAGAAAAATATGCGTGCTTTTCAAAGGTGCTGCAAAAAAACTTTTTTCAAAATTAAGCATGGATTTTGCATGTCCAGGATAGTCCCGGAATGACACCCACGAAGGGTGTTTAAAGGCCTTATTTTACAAGGATTTATGGCTATCCCCAGCCATAGAAGAAAAGCTTGACTTCGTATTCCCAAAAGTATATACTCTCCCTACCTGAAATATGCCAATAACACCAACCAAAACATAAGCGGAAAAACAACACGTTTGTGTTTTCTTTTCCGCCAAATCGGCGGTTTTTGTTTTCAGAAATTCCAGAACATTGTCAATTAAAGAAAGAGTAAATCCTCCTACATTTTTACAGGAAAAATGCAGGAGGGTAAATCGATTATTGTAAAGTTACCAAAAGGGGTCTCTTTGCAATAGTCACAGGTAATTGTTTTGTTGCGATATGACGCAACGAAACAACAAAGAATTATTAAAGACTGTACAGCGGTGTACAGGAACGATGCGTAAATCCGTAAACAGATTTACGAATGTCGTTTTTACATTTCCTAATAGGAAATTAAGAGCGTATGGTGGATGCCTTGGTTCTACAGAGCGATGAAGGACGTGATAGGCTGCGACAAGTTTCGGGGAGGTGCCTAATAACCTTCGATCCGAAGATATCCGAATGGGGAAACCCTATTGAGTAAACCTCAATAACTTTTTCATGAATTTGAAAAAGGGTGCACCCGGGGAAGTAAAACATTTCAGTACCCGGAGGAACAGAAACAAACATGTATTTCCCAAGTAGCGGCGAGCGAAAAGGAAGAAGCCCAAACCGAGCTTCATTCACGCATCATAATTTATTTTGTGATGTGCGAGTGATGCTCGGGGTTGTAAGGTGACAACGTAGTATTAACTAGAAAAGTTACAAAAAAAATATATAGCAGAATGTGCTGGAACGCACAGCCACAGACGGTGATAGCCCGGTACGCGAAATATATTTTTCTTTTTTGTTGTCATTCTTGAGTACTTCAAGACACGAATAGCTTGGAGGAATCTGCCGGAACTAACCGGCAAGGCTAAATATCTGTAGAAACCGATAGTGAACAAGTACCGTGAGGGAAAGGTGAAAAGAACCCTGAGAAGGGAGTGAAATAGATCTGAAACCATATGTTTACAAGGAGTAGATCAGGTCGCTTGCGACCTGTACTGCGTGCCTATTGAAGAATGAGCCAACGAGTTGATGCATACTGCAAGGCTAAGGTCTGTAAACGACTGGAGCCGAAGGGAAACCAAGTGTTAATAGCGCGACAAGTAGTATTCATCAGACCCGAAGCCAAGTGAGCTACCCATGAGCAGGTTGAAGTTGCTCGAAAGAGTGATGGAGGACCGAACCGATAGATCGTTCAACGTCTCCGGATGACTTGTGGGTTGGAGTGAAAAGCTTATCGAACTTGGTAATAGCTGGTTCTCTCCGAAATAGTTTTAGGACTAGCGTTATGTGATCCCTTTGGGGGTAGAGCACTGGAAGATTTCGACAGGGAGCAATCTCGCGACATCTATCAAACTCCGAATACCAGAGGTTATAACATAGCAGTCAGACGGTGGGGGCGAAGCTCCACTCGTCAAAAGGGAAACAGCCCAGATCTCAAATTAAGGTCCCAAAATCTACGTTAAGTGCAAATCAAGGAGGTGATATTTCTTCGACAATGAGGATGTTGGCTTAGAAGCAGCCATCATTTAAAGAAAGCGTAACAGCTCACTCATCAAGAGATTTCGCACCGCAAATAATCGGGGCTAAAACGTAGTACCGAAATTGAGGGCTGTTCACATCGCAATGCGCATGAAAAAATTTTCGTGTCCATCGCGATGTGAGCAGCGGTAGGAGAGTATTCGACTCTGCGTTGAAGCGGAAGGGGTAACCCACCGTGGAGCGTGTCGAAGTAAGAATGTTGGCACAAGTAACCGCAAGAGGGGTGAGAGCCCCCTCCGCCGAAAGATCAAGGTTTCCTGAGCTATGATAATCAGCTCAGGGTTAGTCGGTCCTAAGGGGATGGCGAAAGCCGCACCTGATGGACACATGGTTAATATTCCATGACTTCATATATATGCGATGAGATGACGGAGGGTAGTATGTAGAGCTCCTTATTGGATTGGAGTTCGTGAGTGAGTGTGGTGTCCAGGAAAATCCGGATGCTGGTCGTAATAGACAACATGCAAGCAGAGCGAAAAGTTGGTGGTTCGCCACTGGTAATTTTACAAAGCACGCTTCCTAGAAAAGTTTCTAAGCTTAATATATGTGAATCCGTACCGCAAACCGACACAGGTGATCAGGTCGAGTAGACCAAGGCGAACGAGTGAGTGGTCCTCAAGGAACTCGGCAAAAAAGCAGCCGTAACTTCGGGATAAGGCTTGCCATTTTAATTTATTAAAATGGCCGCAGCGAAAGTATCTCTGGCAACTGTTTATCAAAAACACAGCTCCCTGCGAACTCGTAAGAGTATGTATAGGGGGTGACACCTGACCAATGCTAGAAGGTTAATTATTGATGGTGCGATTATATCAAGCTGGTTAATACAAGCCCTAGTGAATGTCGGCCGTAACTATAACGGTCCTAAGGTTCTGGAATTTTCTTTACGAAGATTCCAGAAGGACTAGGACCGATTATAGAAAAAGATAAATTGTTGACTAAAATAGTGAAATTACATCAAACCAAAAGCTACCTTTTATTATAGAAATATAGTAAGAGTCCAAACATGGCTATCGAGAGACCAGCGCCATGCACCCAAACTAAGTCAAAAGTTCGTAAAGTTATCAAGTTGAAAGTAACTGCAAAATGCATCTACTTTATAAACTTTATAACTTTCCACTTTATAACTTCAGAGGGTGAAGATAGAGTCCTTCTTGTTTAGGTACAGAAGAGCGAAGTACCTTGTCGGGTAAGTTCCGACGCGCACGAATGGTGTAATGACTGGAGAACTGTCTCGAGGACCAGCTCGGTGAAAATACAGTACCGGTGAAGATGCCGGTTACCTGCAGATAGACGAAAAGACCCCGGAAGCTTTACTACAGCTTGATATTGAGCATGTTTTTACACTGCGTAGAATAGATGGGAGAGGTTATGTGCAAGATCTTGGTTTTGTAATACTCGTCAGTGAAATACCATTCTTTTTGAAGGCATGTTCTAATCCGTACGGCAAAAACGTACAGAAACAGTATCTGGTAGGTAGTTTGACTGGGGCGGTATCCTCCCAAAAAGTAACGGAGGAGTTTATTAAGGTCAGCTAGGCGCGAATGGAAATCGTGCCGATAGTGTAAGGGCACAAGCTGGCTTGACTGTAAGAGGTACATCTCGAGCAGGTGCGAAAGCAGAACCTAGTGAACCGATGATTCGCATTAGATGCGGTCGAAGATTAACGGATAGAAGCTACTCCGGGGATAACAGGCTAGTTCCGCCTAAGAGTTCATATCGACGGCGGAGTTCGGCACCTCGATGTCGGCTCACCTTATCCTGGGGCTGGAGAAGGTCCCAAAGGTATGGCTGTTCGCCATTTAAAAAGGTACGCGAGCTGGGTTCAAACCGTATAGGAGTTATAAAGTAGAAAGTTTGTAAAGTTTGTAAAGTAAGATGCAATTTGTATTTTCTTTATAACTTTATAACTTGATGAACTTTTGACTTCTGTACCCGTTTGAACCATCGAAGTTTTATTTCTTTTATTAAAAAGAAAAATCTGTTATGTGATTCTTGTGTAAAACAAGAATCAGTCTGATGAACAACCACGTGCACAGTATGTGCACACACGGCGGCACACAGTAGCAATATTGTGTGTACAGCTAACTAATTTCGGTGAAATCCTATTCATGCAAATGAAGGACAATACCGAGGGAAAAGAAGTTATAAAGTAGCAAGTTATCAAGTTTATAAAGTATTCGTACTTTTAACTTTATAACTTTACAAACTTTTAACTTACTCGCCCGTAGAGACTGAATGTTAGCCATCTTGCAAAAGATGATGTTACAGTCCGATCCTTGGAGTAATCCAAGAGTTCTAATGTAGATTTAGAACTAGCAGCTAGAAGCTAAAAGCTATAAGCTGTCCCATTGCGTGAGACAGGTTGGTCTCCTATCTACTGCAGGCGTTGATATTTGAGAAGACTCGCTCCTAGTACGAGAGGACCGGAGTGAACTGACCTCTGGTGTACCTGCTCTATTGCCAAATAGACCGCAGGGTAGCTACGTCGGGAATGGATAACCTCTGAAAGCATCTAAGAGGGAAGCCACCTTCAAGATTAGATATCGTTTGAGGGCCGTAAGAGATGATTACGTTGATAGGCGTTAGGTGTACGTACAGTAATGTACTCAGCCGAGACGTACTAATTGCCCGATTCCTATTAGGAACTGTGAAAATGACGTATACAAATTGCGCAAGCAATGTTGTACAGTCTTAAATAATTCAGTTATAAAGTCCATAAAGTTTGTAAAGTCATAAAGTGAAATGCATTTGTATTTTCTTTATAACTTGATAACTTTCAACTTGATAACTTTTGTACCATTTACTCTTTCTTTAATAATGACGCCAAAACACGTTCGAGTGTTTGGTGTTGGTGATCCCGAAGGAATCCAATAGGAATTGGATCCTACGGGACAAGTTTGTCTAGATTTCATTATTTAGTCTTGGTGATATGTCAGGAGGGAAACACCTTTCTCCATTCCGAACAAAGCAGTTAAGCCTCTATGAGCCGATGATACTCAATATTTTGGGAAAAGTAGGTTGTCGCCAAGACTAAGTAATGAAATCGAAAACAATACTCCAATAGGAAAAGCATGCCCCGTAGCAAGCGAGTCCGCGAGCTTCGCTACTGGGGTAGGTTGTCGCCAACACTAAGCACTTGAAAAATAAAAATCCGCCATATGGCGGATTTTTATTTTCTGTTACAATACAAGAATGTTCAACCAAGGCGCATTGTCCGGATGGCGTATGCGGAGAAAATTTTTCTATATGATAGGCGGAGGCGTCGTTATTTTTGGTACGATCTTGCTCCTTTTTTGGGGTACTATTTTTCCAACAAAGACATGTATGGATGGTCGCAAAAATGGCAGCGAACGAGGTGTAGATTGCGGCGGTACATGCACACGTATGTGCATTGCCGACGTGACACCACTGCAAGTCACGTGGACACGACCGCTTCAAGTTACCGATAAAGTCTGGAGCGCAGTGTCGATGATTGAAAACAGAAATGCACTTGCGTCTCCAAATTTTAGCTACACCATGTCACTATATGACGAGGCAAATACACTCATTGCATCAAAATCAAATACGATTTTTATTCCTGCACTCACGCGCATGCCGATTTTTGTCGGTGGCTTTGAAGTGAATGGAAAGGTACCAAAATTCGCATCAATGACTATTACCAATCAAGGTGATTGGTATACACCACCGCAAGCATCACAAGGGTTATCAATGAATGTTAGCAATATCGAATTTACTAACGGAGAAACCGCGCGCATTACTGCACGCATTACCAATAATTCGCTGTATACACTGACGCATGTACCAGTATCGGTAATGCTCTATGACACAGCAAGGACACTTGTTGGCGCGAGTGAGACGTATATTGATGTGCTTGATGCAAATAAAAGTGCGACCGTATTCTTTACCTGGCCGAGACCATTCACTATGCCAATTGGTGTCAAAGATGTATTACCTCGCGTCAATCCATTTACCCTAACTCGCTAATTCCGTCCCTATGCAAACGCCGACACTCAGAAATCAATTCAGCAATATCGATTGGGTATTACTTGCCGCTATAGCACCTATTCTTATATTTGGTTTGGTGACAATGCACTCATTTTCAGATAGTGGTGCGAATTTGCTCACTAAGCAACTCATTTGGATATTGGTAAGTTTTATTGTTTTTCTTGGTGTCTCACAAATTGATATTCGGTTTTGGAAACGTACCGGGCTACTTGTCGGTGTGTATTTATTTTCCATATTGGTACTCTCAGCTTTGTTTGTGCTCGGGCAGGTATCTAATGGAGCACAAAGCTGGTTTGATTTTGGCGGATTTTCATTCCAGCCATCTGATGTCATGAAGCTTGTGGTTGTGCTCATGCTTGCGAAATATTTTTCCCGACGGCATGTGGAGATCAAACATTCTCGGCATATTTTTGTTTCGGCACTCTATGCATTTATTCCTTTTGCCCTTGTTTTTTTGCAACCAGACTTTGGGTCAGCAATTATTATTTTGTTTGTATGGTTTGGTATGGTGCTTGTCTCCGGTATTTCAAAAAAACATATTTTGATGGTATTCGGCATTGGACTTGTCGCATTTTGCACGCTTTGGTTTTTTGTGTTCGCATCATATCAAAAAGCACGCATCATAAACTTTATTCATCCAATGAGTGACATTCGTGGCACCGGCTACAATGCGTATCAATCTACGATTGCTGTCGGCTCCGGACAATTTATAGGGAAGGGAATTGGCTTCGGTACACAGTCACGATTGCAATTTTTGCCGGAATACGAGACAGATTTTATTTTTGCTGCATTTGCAGAAGAATGGGGATTCGTGGGCGCGATTATTTTATTTATTCTCTACGGGATTGTGTTGTGGCGGATTTTACGGGTGGCACGATTTGGCTCTACTAACTTTGAAATTCTCTTTGCGATGGGATTTGCCATTTTGATCGCGAGTCATTTACTTATCAATATCGGCATGAACATCGGGCTCATGCCGGTGACGGGGATTACACTACCATTTATGAGTTATGGTGGTTCACACATGATTATGCTTTTTATTGGTCTCGGTATTTTGATGAGCGCACGCAAACACGCCCGCACCGCACACCAAGAAGATATGCGGAATGAGTTCCTGGGCATTTAGCAAACATGTAGCAAGGTGCTGGTAGCATGTAGCAAGGGTTTAAATCAAAAGAAAAGCAATACGAGTTTTGTTTGCGCTGGTTCTGTGTTCCTTGCTACCAATTCTTGTTATACTTTATTCAATGATCTCCTCCCTCAACAATTCTATATTTCTTTTTTTAAATAGCATTGCGGGGAAATTTCCGGCGCTTGATTTTTTTATTTCATTTTGCGCTATTATTTTGCCTGCAGTATATGTACTTTTTCTTTTTGCTTATTTTGCGCGAGGTATTATCAAAAAAAAGGAAGACAGACGACCATCTGTTGGCGCTGTCGCAAACGATATTTTATTCATGAGTCTTTCAGGACTTATTGCGTATGTCAGCGCTCCACTTATTAAATTATTTTTTGCATACCCACGGCCATTTCTTGCACTTCAAGAGGTGACAACACTTTTTAGTGCTACCGGATTTTCATTTCCATCAGGTCATGCCGCATGCATGATGGCGCTTGGTGCAGCGTCAGCACTTCATGATCGACGACTTTCAGTACTTTCTTTTATAGTTATTATACTTGTTGGTGGTGCCCGCATTATTGCGGGCGTGCACACTCCTATTGATATTTTGGGTGGCTATATACTTGGTGCGGGAATTGCATTTGGGCTATATTATATAAGGGTTTTTCACAATCATGGGCAGACAGAGGTTCGCTTGTAAATACGTGTTGTTTAAAGTACAATGCTCCCATTAGTCCTGATTACTATTATTTTTCTGTCATATGATTAAAACTCGACTTATTGCATTTGGTATATTACTCGCGGGAATTTTTGTCGCGTACTTTGTGTATTCATCAGAACCTGGAATTACGGTCGCTGGTATTCCAAAAACGATTTCTACGCAAGCACATCCGTTTCGTTTAGGACTTGATTTGAAAGGAGGCACGCATCTCGTGTATTTGGCAGATATATCAAAAGTTGCAGACGCTGATGTACGCACTGCAATGGATTCTCTTCGTGATGTTATTGAACGTCGCGTGAATTTGTTTGGTGTGTCAGAACCTCTTGTACAAGTACAACAAGCCTCATTCACAAACCAAAATGAGAATAGAATTACCGTAGATCTTCCAGGAGTAACTGATGTTGGGCAAGCGATTAAATTGATTGGTGAGACACCGCTACTTGAATTTAAAACAGAAAACCCAAATCCTAAAAATGGAATTTCAGCAAAAGATACACAAGGTGGACAAATTACCATTTCACCAGAGGATTTTGCAAATAATTACATCAGCACAAAACTTACAGGTCAGTATTTAAAACAAGCAAGTCTTGCCTTTGATCCAAATACTCGTGCTCCATATCTTGTGATTGAATTTAATACAGAAGGAGCGAAGCTTTTTGCGGATATGACCAAAGCAAATGTTGGCAAGACAATTGCGATCTTTTTGGATGGATTTCCTATTTCGACACCAACCGTACAAGAAGCAATTCAAGATGGCGTCGCGACAATTACAGGGACATTTACCCCAATTGAAGCAAAGACCCTCGTTGGCCGTTTGAACTCCGGCGCACTTCCTGTCCCAATTGAGCTCATCTCCACTCAGACAATTGGTGCAGCTCTTGGTCAATCAGCAACAGAAGCAGGTGCTCGCGCTGCGGTTATTGGATTTCTATTTGTCGCACTCTTCCTCATCCTTTGGTATCGACTTCCTGGATTGATTGCTGTCCTTGCACTTGGTATTTACACAGCTATTATTCTTTCATTATTTAAACTCATTCCTGTCACACTCACGGCTGCTGGTATTGCAGGATTTATTATTTCTATTGGTATGGCAGTGGATGCGAATGTACTCATCTTTGAACGTATCAAAGAAGAAGTGCGCCGAAATCGTGAAGATATTGGCACGGCAGTTCGTCAAGGATTTGCGCGGGCATGGTTTGCTATTCGAGACTCAAATGCATCGAGTTTTATTACCGCGTGTATTTTGTATACGTTCGGTACATCACTCATCAAAGGATTTGCGCTTGCATTCGGACTCGGTGTGCTCGTTGCGCTTTTATCTGCAATCACGATCACTCGAGTATTTTTATTTGCGCTTAATGTAAAGAAAACAACGAAGTTCACCGCATTTTTATTTGGTAGTGGATTTTCTAATGCTCGCGCAAAAAACACGTAGTGTTTTTTGCGCAGTCTTTGTTTGTATTTTCTACTAACTACTTACTACTATCTACTAACTAAACCCATGTTTATCATCAAATACAAAAAACTATTCATCTCAATCTCTGTCGTACTCGTACTTTTGTCGGTCGCGTCTATTGCCTTTTTCGGCATCAGATGGGGAATAGATTTTACGGGAGGTTCACAACTTGAAGTTACGTATCAAACAAATGTGCCCACACAAGCTGAGGTGGCTACTGCACTCAAAAGTGCAAATATAGAAAGCCCAACAGTGCAAGCAGTAGGTGATACTGGTTTTGTTATCAAAACTCGTGCGCTCACTCAAACAGAACGTGAAAGTGCCTTGACTACCCTCAAGGTTGGGCATGCAGATGCTACAGAAAAAAGTTTTACCACCATTGGTCCATCTGTGGGCAAGGAATTAGCTCGCAAATCTATCATTGCAATGATAGCGGTTATATTGGGTATTGTTTTTTATATTGCATATTCATTCCATCGCGTATCAAAACCTGTGTCTTCGTGGGCATATGGGTTAATTGCTATCGTGACACTGTTGCATGACGTTGTTATTCCGACAGGTATATTCGTTATTTTGTCTAAGCTCTATGCGGTAGATGTAGATACATTGTTCGTCGTCGCACTCCTGACTATTCTTGGCCTTTCTGTCTCTGATACGATTGTTGTCTTTGATCGTATTCGTGAAAATCTCCGCAGTCGTGCGTATGATACATTCCAAGCAACGGTGGGGAATAGTATCAATCAGACATTTACTCGCTCGATCAACACCTCAGCAACCGTCATCTTGGTACTTCTATCACTTGTATTCTTTGGTCCGACATCTACTAAAATATTCGCACTAATGCTTGCGTCCGGAATGTTCTTCGGAACGTACTCGTCAATATTTTTGGCATCACCACTTTTGGTACTCTGGGAAAGTTTGCAAAAGAAAAAGAAGAAAGAATAAAATGCACAATGAAAAAATCTTGCCCGACAAAATATTTTCGCTACACGAAAATATCTTTACTGGGTGATTTTTGGAATAAACAAAAATATCGCGCCTTAAAATTTTCCAGCTTTGCTGAAAAATCTTTGGCACGTAATTTTTTGATGGTAAAAAAATCGCGTCTCAAAATTATTAAGCTACGCCTAATAATCTTTGTGACGTGATTTTTGGAGTAAACAAAAATCAAAACCGCCTTCTCTAATGAGAGGGCGGTTTCCATTCTTCTTCGTCTAAAAATGTTTTATTACCATGGTATTTGTAAAGAAATTTAGAATCCAGATCAGATTCTAAACGGAGTTCAATTTTTTCTTCCCTGTATGTTTTGTGGATTTCTTTTTGTTGCTTTTTTAAAAAAGATTCCCAATCCAATTTAATTGGACAAGTGCAATCTTTAAATAGAGCAAAATCTGGTTTTATAATGATGATGTGATCTTTTTGGTCGCCGTTTGTGTCTTGTTTTATTTTAAACACTTCGGCCTTACCTCCTTTTATATAAATCTTCGCACCATTATTCCAAAGCATAGTAAAGGAAGGGATATTCACAAAGTCTCCTTTTTGAGGACCTGTGTATAAAATCACTTCTTCCATAATTTTTTAATTTTTTCCATTATACACCTTTCTTCTAATTTTGTCAAATTAACGTACATATGCAAAAAAAGACCCTCCATATTTAATACGGAGGGTCAAGTGGTAATCAGAGGATTACATTTTTAGTACTTCTTCGTTGATATTACCAAGGGTAGAAATACTTTGAGTTGAGAAGTTGTTTTCTATGCGAAAACCGTCGTCATCGTATTTCATGTTTCGGGCAACTTTCTCTGCTTCCGTTACCGGAATCTTGTTTTCCTCTGGTTGATTTAAAAGGTCGTTTGTGTTCATGGGGTTTCTATTTTTTTGTGTTGAAACACATTATATCAAGTTTGTCATAAAAAGTCAAGTACTGTGGGTACTGTATAAATACTGTCATGTTTCTTTACAAAAACACTGATTTTCCATAGGATGAATACATGAAGCATTTAATGGCTCAACAATCCAAAAACATCCGCCGGACGTGGGTCCTTATCGCGGTGTTCTGTATCGTTATTATTGGTCTTGGTGAACTCTTTGCTGAACAGTATGGCAATCCAACCATTCTCTATGGATTCATTGCTTTTAGTCTCGTTATGAATATTACGAGCTATTGGTTTGCAGACAAGATCGCATTAAAGAGTGCTGGTGCTATTCCTGCAGATAAAGCTACTCACCAAGCGCTTATCGCGTCTGTAGACCGCATTGCGACAATGATGCAGATGACCTCTCCTCGCGTCTACACCATCTTAGACGAGGCACCCAATGCCTTTGCCACGGGTCGCAATGAAGCGCATGCAGCAATTGCGGTGACGACAGGATTGCTTGCAATCCTGACCCCAGAAGAATTGGACGGCGTGCTCGCACACGAACTTTCTCATATTAAAAATAGAGATATTTTAATTGGTACGGTCGCAGTGGTGCTTGCAGGATTTATTGCAATCTTTGCAAATGTATTTTTGCGTATGCGGTTTTTTGGAAGAGGCAATAATCGTAGCAATGGATTTATTGCTATTATTGGGTTACTTGCAGCGATTATTACCCCAATCGCCGCGTCGCTTATCCAACTCGCCATTTCGCGCAAACGAGAATTTCTTGCGGATGCCTCTGGTGCGCTTTGTACCCATCATCCGGAACACCTTGCATCTGCGCTCCAAAAAATCGCTGTCCACAATGCACCGCTTGCACATGCCAATACCGCAACTGCACATCTGTATATTGTGAATCCGTTCGGCAAGGGAAGTGCTTCTCTCCGCACGCTCTTCGCAACTCATCCACCAGTAGAAGAGCGGATTAAAGTGTTGTTGGGGAAGTAAAGTTATTCCACTTCGACAATTAGCACATCGTCAGGATTGAAGGCAATATAATCGAATAGGTTAACACCAGTGTCTGTTCTTGTTTCTTCATTTTCACTTTTCTTTACCCAGACACCATCATATTTATTTTGCCACTCTTTTGTATCTTTCGGATCAGCCCAATAGTTGGGTTTGGAATCAAAAATTCTAAAATTTCTTCCATTTACAAAAGCTTTGTACAAATTCGAAGTTTTACCTTCGATTTTCCGTCCTTCGTGATGATGTTTTGCTTCGTCCTCATTTCCAAAAAACACACCGACTTCAAAATCGTTTCCATTGATTTTTTTCTTTGGGATAATGAATTTTCCATTTTCATCCGGAGTAAAGTCTGTTCCGCGATATAACAAAAGAGGTTCGCCGTTTTCATCAAGTACTTTTGTATAATCAAAATCAGTGCTATGTATATTAAAGCCAGAATTTATGAGTTCAGCCTGTAATTTTGAAACTTTTTGAGAAAGACGAATGATGTCTTTTTGATAGAAATTTTCCCAATCTTTAATTTGTTTCAAATTATATTCTAGCCATGTCGGAGCCTCTTCTTTATTATCTCTTGCCCTAACGTTCTCTAAGGCCTTTAAAGACTCACTTTTCTTACCTTCTTTATACTCTTGGTATCTTTTTATGTAATCCTCACAAGTTTGTTTTTCTTGATACTTTAGCCAAAGATCGTATTGTTCTTTGTTGTATTTTTCCTTCCAATTTCCAAAAAATTTTAAGAATGACGGTGTGCGTGTCATTTTCCACTCCAATTCCGGGAGCTTTGATTTTTCTCCATTTGGCGCCAGTAAATTTCCTTCCCTGTCTCTGTCGTTTTCTCCAACGACGACAGATTCTATTTCAGAATGAATTTTCTTATATAATTCTTGTCTTTCTATTTTTTGACGAATTTCTAGAACTTCTTTAGCTTCTGAGGGAGGGGAGTTTTCTAATGTTTCTTTCATGGACATTATTGTATCATTTTTGTACTCGCGGGTGATAGATAGCTATTTTTCTCTATTTTTTACTACTCGTGTACAGCTTTCATTTCCGTTGTGTTTTGGAGTACAGTTTCAACTTGAGAGAAAATATCTTTATTTTCTGGGCCTGCTACGTCGAGCACTGCCCACGCACCCTTATTCATGCGAGCAAGTGCGTGATCGACGAGGAGATATTTTCCAGGAACATCAAGGGTAAATTCTACAATAGAAGCTCCACCAGGAAGCACTGCGGTTGCTTGGGTATTGTGTTCCAGTGCTCCATTAATACTTGCATTTGGATATACGGTATCAAATATTTCTCCAATGACATGGAATGACGAAATAAGATTTACACCGCCATTGCCGACATAGATGCGCACTTTTTCTCCCACTGTTGCGTGCATACGTGGTGTTGTTTCTGTTCTTCCATTGAAGACAACATAGTTTGGATTACCATCAAGAAGTGCATTTGAATCAAACACCGTAAGTCCGCGTTTTCCAAGATGTCCAGCGGTGTAGAGTTCTCCTTGCACTACATAAAATTCTTTATCTACAGGAGCAAGTCCTTCTTTTGGTTCTACAAGAATAAGACCATATTGCCCATGAGAATTATGCGTTGATACATTTGGCATTGCGCAGTGGTAGACATATAAGCCAGGATTCAATGCTTTAAATCGAAAGGTCTTTGTCTCTCCTGGGGCGACATTTGTGAGCACAGCCCCTCCTCCAGGACCAGTAACTGCGTGCAAATCAATATTATGATTATGAAGACTTGAAGGGTCATTTGTTAGCGTAAGTTCTACCGTGTCTCCTTCACGAATACGCAACATTGGTCCAGGGACTTGTTTGTTGTACGTCCAATAATTGAAATAAATTCCTGGTGCAATTTCAGAAATGACTTCTTGTGCAGTAAGGCTGATTCGTACAATACCATCAGCGTCAGGAGCTTGTGCATTTGTCGGCACTTCAGTTGGGTCTGCACCAATATCGGCGATTTTTTCAAAACGATGTTCATACCGCAAGAAATCTAGTATTTTTCCAAAGGGGATATAGGCAGGGAGTCCACCTGGTGCATGTGAGTGCATAAACGCAGGCATTGCAAAACTCGGTGCATATGTTCTATTGGCAATAAGACCTGCAAAAAACGCTAGTACAAAAAGTAGAAGAGGAATGTATATCCATTTTTGCTGGAATATTTTTTTGATATGACCACGATTCCATAAATAACGAATAATAAGCACTAAGGCAATACCTCCAACAAGTGCTGATATGAATTCAAAAATGATATAGGTAAACATATATAAAGTATATATCTTTTTTAAAAACAGAGGAAGACACTCATCACTTGCGTATATTGTCTTGATGACTATGATAGAAGCAGGTGATCTTTATATGTGGAGGTATTTTTTAAACTTCCGCATTTGTTTTTTCGTCGCAAGACGATTAGACTATGCTCTCTGTTTATTCTGTCCCGACCCAGGTCGGGATGGCGCTGGACGGGAGCAGAGGAGGGTTCGCATAGCGGTCTAGTGCGCCACCTTGGAAAGGTGGTATGGGGGAAACCTCATCAAGGGTTCAAATCCCTTACCCTCCGCAATTTAAAAATCTAGTTATTATTTAATATAAGAAATGACAACAAACGAAAAACTACAGGAAACACAGTACGACGTCATTGTGATCGGTGGTGGGCCGGCAGGGATGATGGCGGCAGGCACGGCAGGGGCGCGAGGCAAAAAAGTCTTGCTTATCGAGAAAAATAAAAAGCTTGGCGAAAAATTGCGCATCACTGGTGGCGGACGGTGCAATATCGCCAACAACGAACCTGACATTCGCAAATTACTCGCTCGTTATGGCAAGGCGGAGCAATTTTTATATTCGTCATTTGCGCAATTTGGGGTCAAAGAAACATTTGATTTTTTCGAATCGCGCGGGCTGCCACTTATTACTGAAGCAGGAAACAGAGCATTTCCGCACACCGAACGCGCGATTGATGTTGAACGAGTAATGGAACAATACTGCAAAGCAGGGAATGTGACGGTGCTCACCGACGCTCCGGTGAAGCGAATAATTGCAGACGGCGGTGTCATCACTGGTGTTGTTGCAAAAAGTACAACCTATACCGCAAAGAGTTTTATTGTTGCCACGGGTGGTATGTCGCATCCGGAAACGGGCTCAACGGGAGATGGATTTGCATGGCTTCGCAATCTTGGTCACACGGTTGCTGATGCGACGCCGTCTATTGTGCCCATTGCCGTGAAAGACGCATGGATTAAAAGTTTGGCAGGGATCACATTATCCAATATGAAAATACAGTTTTTTGCCGACGACAAAAAACAATTTTCAAAATCCGGGAATGTGTTATTTACCCATTTTGGGTTATCTGGTCCGCTCATTTTAAATAGCGCAAAAGATATTGGTGATTTATTACATAGCGGTACGGTGACGGGCACCATAGATGTGTATCCGAAAAAAGATTTTAGCGTCTTGGATCAAGAAATTCTCGCGCTCTTTGATGCACACAAAAATAAAACATTTAAAAATATCGCCAAGGAGTTTATGCCGCCAGGAATGTCCTCCGCAATTCTTTCATTATTTGATGAATCTTTGCAAGAGAAAAAAGTGCACAGCGTATCAAAAGAAGAACGAAAGCTTATTGTGCATACATTGAAAGCATTGCCGTTTACGGTTAAAGAGCTCATGGGTTATGACCGTGCGGTGGTCGCTGATGGTGGCATACCCGTGACGGAAATAGACATGAGAACATTTGCTTCAAAAAAATATCCGAATCTCTATTTGACAGGTGACTTACTCCACGTAAACCGTCCTACAGGGGGCTTTTCGCTCCAATTATGCTGGACAACCGGCTATGTGGCAGGGAACCATGCGTAAAATAAGGCAGATGATATACTAACAGGGTAATTTATTATTAGTAATCGAATTAATACCATGACCGTAACAATACAAGAATTAGAAGGGGTAAAGAGAAAAATTGAAACTGCTCGTCAAGAGACGACAAAAAATGAATCAGAAAAGACAAAATTAAAACAAGCAGCAGATAAAAATAAACAAGAACTTACAAAACTGGAAGGTGAGTTACGCAACGCTGAAATGCAAGTGACCAAGCTTAAACAAGAAGTAGATAAGAAAAAACAAGAAATTACCAAAGGAGAAGCAGATATGCGAAACGTAGAAAGCAATCTCAACAAAACAAAAACAGAAATGTCGAATTATGAACGAGAATTGTCTAAGGTACAGGAAGAGCTTAAAAAATTGACGACGAATAAATAGTATTATGTCTTCTCCAGAAAACAATCAGAATGAACTCTCAGGTGCCGAACAAAAAGTAAATGAATATGTCGAGCGTATTGATAAAGGGGAATCAATGGAGTCGGTCATGCAAGGATTACCGAGTACGTTCCGTGATGCTATAGAGAAAAAATTACTTGCAAAAGAACAACAAAAAGACGATGGATTTGAACAAAAAGAACTAGCCATTATACCCCCACAATATGAAGGATTGGATGCTGAATCTCTTGATTTTATTTGGGATGTAAAAGAGTATATGGATCCCGAAAAGACGGTCCAAGAAAAAGAACGAAAAGCAAGGGCTATTGCGTATCTTCGTAAAAAAGAAGAAAGCACCTTGTCTGCTCAAGAAGATGCTGAAAAAATTAAAAAAGTTCTTGGTATTTCAAAAATGGAAAGTCTTGAAACAAAAGAAGGAGACGCTTTTTCTGAGTTTAGAATGAAAAACGGAGAAACAGATGCTGGCTTCTTTTGGAATGAATATAGAAATAATAAGGCAAAAGAATTAAAAAACGCAGGTGAATTTGAGTGGGGGAAAGAAAGAATCTATTTTGATGTTTCTATACAAGATTGTGAAAAATTAAGAGATATTGCATTTACCATTGCGAGTGCGAAGAAAATACCTATTGCATTTAAATACATTGATAATGAAAAGACGTTTCCTGTACACAAAGACGGCAAAGAAACACGATTTGTAGCGAATTTTGCGTCAAGTGATGATGCTCGCAAATTTTACGAGGCACTTGCACAAAATGCTGAATATCAGACGTTAGTAGCTGACAGAACATTAGACTATAAAGGGATTCGAATAGATGCCCTTGCTGAATATGCTTCAGGATTTCGTGAAATTAAAGGAGCGCTTGAAAGAATAATGTCTGCTACAGCAACGGAATCTGGTGCGTATGAATATATTGCTGAAAGCGGTAAAAAGATGGTTATTTCGAAAGATTCTTATGAAATATTCAAGGGACAGTATCAAAAACTTCAAGAAGCTATTGCAGAAGAGAAAAAGAAGTGGTTTTTAGAAAAGACTCAGTAAGGCATTGATTTCCTCTAAAATACATCTAGGGGTATACTAAACTTATGGGACGGCCACGTAAAAAGAATTATTGGAAGATGTTTAGTACACTCGTGATTATCGCGGCTGTTTTGTATGTTGGGTATAGAGTGGTACCATTATTTACCAAGAAAAAAATTGAGACGCCTAGTACGACTGATACACAAAAAACCACACCTCTACCAGTAGTTACGACAGGGACTTCGGATAAAACAATAAAAGAAAATAAAGACACCTATACTATTGATATTACGTATCCGGTACTTAGTGGACTTTCAAAAGAGATACTCGGAAAAGCAAATACCAGTATTAAAGGTGCAATGGATACGCTCGTGAGTGATTTTAAAACAAATAGTGTTCCGGAAGAAGGAGTACTTGTGTCAGAAAAAAGCACGCTTGATGTGACGTATAATAAAACCATTGTACAAACAAGTACCACTCTCACGGTATTATTTGCTGTTTCAGATTATTTCTCCGGTGCAGCGCATCCGAACAATTACACCTTGCCCGTGACTGTTTCAAAAACAACAGGATTAAAAATGACGACGAAAGACTTTTTCAAATCAGATTCGAATTTCTTGAGTGTGCTTTCTGCAAAAGCGATACCATTACTCAAGAAAAAGTTAGGTGCTGATTTTTCATCTGATGGAGCAGAGCCGACTACAGATAACTATGCTAATGTATATACAACCGATACTGCTGTCATGGTCCTCTATGATCCGTGTCGGGTCGCAGCGTGTGCAGCAGGGGTGATTACCATAGAAATTCCACGGTCCCAATTACAAGCTATTTTAAGATAATATATGCACGAAGAAATATACACAGCACCATCGGTAGAAGAAAAATTATCGACACCAGAATCAAAAGAAGGCTATAAAGCAGAATTACATCGTGAATTTGTTAATTTTTTGGAACCATTTAGGACAGCCGATACAAAATTTGAAGATGATGAAGACGGAAATGAGGCGACTCTTTTTCGAGACGTTCCTGTTCCACGAGAGCAACTTGCTCACTTAAGTTATAAATGGAATTTTAAACAAAAAGGAGTGTATGTATTAAATACGCCAATCGGCGCTGATTTTATAGAAAGTTTAGGCAAAGAATATGCTATCGAACAGGTTGAGAGTGGGTGGTTTATTAAACCAAAAGAATAAAAATAAAAAAATCCCCCAAGCTTTGCTTGGGGGATTTTACTAGTAAGATCTTTCATCTTTAGGCTTCAGCAAAGAAGCCACGGTTTTTTAAGTCCTCGTACTCTTCTTTAGTGAGCTGAAGGTCACCATAATCATCAATGATTTTTGCAGTAATTTCTCCGTCTTTGTTTGAATAAAACAAGTCGGAGAGCTTTTTTTCTGCGAGGTAATTAAGAAATTTTAGTTTTTCTTCAACTTTAGCAACGGCTTTTTGTTGGGCTTCACTTATTGCAAAAGGAGGAATGTAGCAGTATGAACGGGGTTTTTGTTGATTTTTCATTGCATAGAAGTTTTGTCCATAGTACCACATATGCATTTTTTGTCCAATTTTTGACCACGGGAACACATTTTCTGTGGATAACTTGTTTTGGTGGAATGGGGGATAGTGGGATACAATGACTATCAAGTGGGATTGGGTGGGATACGGTATTTTTTGTCGAAAATATCTCTCATCATTAAGTCTCTACTTGCAAATACGCCTTATGGTCATCGGTGAATACATACACACGCTCGACGAGAAAAACCGACTGTCTCTGCCGGCAAAATTTCGCAAGGAAATGGGAAAGAAGTTAATTATCGTTCCCGGATTTGATAAATCTCTCTTTTTGTTTACCGTTGCCGAATGGCAAAAGCGTTCTGCGCGCTTGGCGGAAAGTTCGATGTTTCAATCGAACAATCGAAGCGTCGCACGATTTTTGTTCGGCCGTGCGGTTGAGACGGATGTAGATGCGAGTGGACGCATTCTTATTCCAGACCTACTCAAAGCACATGCTGGGCTTAAACAAAAAATCGCACTGATCGGCGTGCACAACCGCGTCGAATTGTGGGATGAAAAAACATGGGATACCTACAAAAAACAGGTAGAACAAAATGCAGATGCGCTCGCTGAACAGTTAGGGTCTATGGACAACTAATATGCACACACCGGTATTACTTGCTGAGGTGGTGCGTGCATTTCGGGATGTCCCTGCGGGAATTATCTTTGATGGGACTTCAGGATTTGGTGGTCACGATGAGGCGTTGCTTGCCTCAAGAGACGACATAGAAATTGTTGCGACAGACGTTGACCAAGATGCTCTTAGTTATGCACAGAAACGATTAACCAATTATGGTAAACGCTTCCGTGCATATAAAGAGAATTTTAGTAACATTGCACGCGTGCTCGACATTGAGAAAAAAAATCGCTTGTCAGGCATATTGCTTGATTTGGGGGTGAGTTCACTCCAGTTCGACAAAGCGGAAAAAGGATTCTCTTTCATGCAAGATGGTCCGCTTCGCATGACGATGGGAGACAACACTCCTGTCGATGCGTATAAAGTGGTGAATGAGTGGGAAGAGGAAAGTTTGGAAAGTATTTTGCGTGGGTATGGGGAAGAGCGCTTCGCTCAAAAAATCGCACATGCGATTGTGACAGCAAGAGCAATTGCTCCTATTAAAACAACACACGAACTTCGTGATTTAGTGATTGGATGTTATCCATCATTTATGCGCAAAGGACGTATTAATCCTGCGACAAAAACATTTCAAGCAATTCGCATCGCAGTCAATGATGAGCTCGGTGTCCTCAATCGAATATTGGTTGAAGCGCCACGATTTTTAATAGAGAACGGTGTCATCGCAATTATTTCTTTTCATAGTTTAGAAGATCGTATCGTCAAGCATGCATTTCGATCGCTTGCAGATCAAGGAAAAGGAGAAATTATCACCAAGCGACCAATCGTCGCAACCGAGGAAGAAATAATGGCAAACCCTCGTGCGCGTAGTGCAAAGCTTCGTATTTTTATATCACATGCAAACTAATACCGTACAACAGCATATTGGGACCGCAGCTCATTCATTTGGGAAACCTCTTTTCTATGGGGCGATTGCGCTCGCGGGAAGTGCTGCGATTGTCTATATGTTTTTTATTGCAGGGATTACCTCAAATATTGTTGCGCGTAAAGCGTATGAAAAAGATCAAAAAACCGTGCAATCAGAAATTTCAGGACTCGAACTTAGTTACCTTTCAAAAATTCAATCCCTTGATGAAGCGTCGGCACTGGCAGTCGGACTTGCTCATCCAAAAGAAGTTTATTTTGCATCACGTCTATCAAAAGTCGGTTTCTTAACGGAAGCGAAGTAATTGTATGCAATGGGATAGCTTTTCTACACGAATAAAATTGGTGGCGATTTTTGTCACTATCATCGGCGCGGGCATTATTGTCCGACTTTTCTTTTTACAAGTGGTGCATGGTTCTGATTTTCGCAATGAAGCAGATACTCGGTATCAATCAAAAGCATCTGATGTCATAAATCGTGGCACCATTTATTTTACAAAAAAAGATGGAACGTTGGTTACTACCGCAACAGTGGCGAGTGGTTTTCAAGTTGAAATACAATCAAAAAGCATTGCTGATACAGGAATATTGTATGACAAGCTCGCGCCACATATTGCAGATCAGATATCTCGAGAAGATTTTATTGCAAAGATTGTACCTGGTACCAATCAATATCGTGTGGTTGCTCGAAAATTAAACAAAGAGCAAGCTGATGCAATAAGCGTACTTAAAGAGCCAGGAGTAGTGGTAAAAGTTGATAAATGGCGGTTTTATCCAGGCGAATTATTAGCATCACACGTGCTTGGGTTTTTGGGGTTTAGTGACAACGGGCAAAATGGACGATATGGCATTGAACGTTCGTATGAAGCAGTATTATCACACACGGCCGAATCGTTGTATGTGAATTTTTTTGCAGAAGTATTTGCGAATATAAAAAGCACTGTTTTTGAAAATGATGAAGCCGATGGTGATGTGGTGACGAGCATCGAACCTTTTGTGCAGGCAACACTTGAAAAAGAACTTGCGGATGCAAAAGCAACATGGAGTGCTGACGGGGCTGGTGGTATTGTCATGGATCCCGTGACAGGCGAAATTCTTGCTATGGCATACACACCAGGATTTAATCCAAATGAATATGGTAAACAAACAGATGTAGCGGTGTACGCAAATCCAAACGTAGAAAGTGTGTTTGAATTTGGATCCGTTATCAAACCGCTCGTTATGGCGGGAGCCCTTGATGCGGGAGTGGTGAGCAAAGATACCACGTATACGGACAAGGGATTTGTGGAAGTAGGGGATCGGACTATTAACAACTTCGATAAGATTGGTCGCGGACCAGGGACGACCATGCAAGATGTACTCAATCAATCATTGAACACAGGTATGGTATTCGTTGAACAGAAGCTCGGTAAGACTGCATTCAAAAAATATTTATTGAGTTATCAAATTGCTGAAAAAACTGATATTGATTTGCCTGGCGAGGTTGCGAGTCTCACCTCAAACTTAGAGGGTAATCGTGACGTGGAGCTTGCTAATGCGGCATTCGGACAAGGAATAGCGCTTACGCCAATAGAAGCGATTCGTGCTTTTTCTGCACTTGGTACCGGAGGTAAGTTGCCATGGCCTCATGTGGGCAAAGAAATAAAATATGAATTTAGTACAAAGACACTTGAATATCCTGCACCTCTAGTTGTTGCATGGAAACCGGAGATTTCAGAAAAAATTACCGACATGCTAGTCACGGTGGGTGAGGGGGTGATGAAGACATATCATGTATCGGTGCCCCACCATAGTATTGCGATGAAAACAGGAACTGCACAGATGGCGAATTTGACTGCAGGAGGCTATTTTGCGGATAAATATATGCACTCGATGTTTGCATATTTCCCTGCGTATAGTCCAAAATTTATTGTCTTTATGTATGTCAAAAATCCACGTGGACCAAAATTTGCCGCACAGACACTTGCTGATCCGATGATAACAACCGCAAATTTCTTATTGAATTATTATAATATTGCGCCGGATAAATAGTCCGACCTATGTCGGACTCCGACGTAGGTCGGAGTAGCAGGGGACTGGTAGCAGGTAGCATGGGTTTCCGAACAGAAAAACAAAAGGACTGATTTGGCTTCGCCAAATCAGTCCTTTTGTGGTATAATAGAGAAAACCCATACAAATGAAAAAGTTCCCTAAACCGATTGAAAAAGTTGTCGAAAGAATTAAACATTTTTCCAAGTTGTCGTTACAAGAGAAAAAAGGATATTGCATTGTTGTGTTCACTGATGGGGTAAAAACCATTTCAATATTGACCCAGACATGGTGACTGCGCTTATTGTGACTTTTATCTTTTTAAGAGTTGTCCGATTTCATCAGAAATTACACAACGGCATGCAACCGTTACGCAACAACAAGCAGTATCAAATACAAGAAATAACAAAAGTATTCACCACTTTTTCTGTCTTCAGAAAAAAGAGGAAGATTAAAAGATTGTTTCCGTCGACCGCCACCTGTACCATTGCCGAATATGATGGATTGAATGACAAAACAAAAGGAGTATCGTTTGTATTGCACAAAGTGCACTTTCGAGAAATCCCTGTTGTTGGTAAAGTGTACACTGCAAAAAGAAAGAGCAAATTCGCTCGTGCTTTTTTTGAGGAAAAAAAAGGAGAACAAAACAACTAACCACTACCGTATTTACGGTGGTGGTTATTTTATACACTTGACTTTTAAATACCCTATACCCTATACTGGAGGGTATATGCAACACCATACACATAAACATGGAGAAATAAGCAATAAATCGGTCAAATTAGTAAATATGGCAAATGGAAGTTTGTCCAAAGTAGCTACCATGATTGTGGATGCGCGGTATTGCCCTGAGGTGATACAGCAACTAGACAGCGTTATTGGACTTTTACATAGTGCCCGAAAAGAGCTTTTGAAAGGGCATCTCGAATCTTGCCTTGTTGAGCAATTAAAACATGATAAAGAAGGATCGATTAAAGAGCTTTTAAAAATCTATAATATGCAATAAATATATGACTACTCCAAAGGTCTATAAAATCAAAGGAATGCATTGTGCAAGTTGCGCTAGTATTATTGAACGGACGGTCAAAAAAATTGACGGAGTAGAATCTATTTCTGTAAATCCTGGAACAGAAAATGCCAGAATTTCATTTGACGAAGCTAAAACAAATCCTGATCTATTGAACAAAAAGTTAGAACCACTGGGCTATTCTTTTGTTGTGCCTGTTTCAACTGGACATACGATGGGTGCAGATGAGATGGGGATGAGCGCCAATGAACACGCGGCACATCTTGGGCTTTCTCAAACAAAACAAGAAAAACTTGCTGAGCTTAGAGATATGAAAAACAAAGTACTGACTGCTATCCCGCTTGCGGTACTCAGTGTTTTTATCATGGGGTGGGATATTTTTGCACAATTGCAAGTAGTAAGAGAAATGCCGCTCGTGTGGGAAGAATTTTTTCACCACTTACTTCCTATCATGGCGACCTATGTACTTTTTGTTGTGGGTAAACCATACCTCCTCGGCCTGTATAGATTTATTCGATATGGCAAAGCAAATATGGATACACTTATTGGACTTGGCACATCGGTGGCATTCCTCTATAGCTTTATCGTAAGTGCATTTGAAGAAACAGTACTCGCATCATTTCCAAATGTCTCAGGGACATATTTTGACGTCACTATTATTGTCATTACCTTTATTGCACTTGGAAAATATTTAGAAACACGCTCAAAATTAAAAACAGGCGATGCGATTGAAAAGTTGCTGAATCTCCAAGCAAAAACTGCACTAGTAATTCGTGGCGGCAAAGAGTTTGAAATTCCAGTAGATCAAGTTGTTCGTGGAGATTTGATTATTGTAAAACCAGGCACAAAAATCCCTGTTGATGGCACCATAACAGAAGGGGCATCATTTATTGATGAATCAATGGTCACCGGCGAACCAATGCCCGCACAGAAAAAGATCGGAGACACTGTTATTGCTGGCACAATAAATACCAGTGGCGCGTTTACGTTTAAAGCGACAAAAGTTGGTGCTGAAACATTACTTGCACATATCATACACATGGTGGAAGAAGCACAAAGCAGTAAAGCGCCGATTCAGGCACTTGCTGACAACATCTCTGCTATTTTTGTACCTGTTGTGCTTGGTATTTCTTTTGTCTCGCTTGGCACATGGCTTGTGTTCGGTATCGGCCCACTTGGGTTTTCTCAAGCGCTCTCGTTTGGACTCGTTTCGTTTGTCAGCGTGCTCGTTATCGCCTGTCCTTGCGCACTTGGACTTGCGACACCTACCGCGATTATTGTTGGTGTTGGTAAAGGCGCGAAAGAAGGAATTTTAATTAAAGATGCTGCGACACTTGAAAAATTGCACAAAGTAGATACGGTTATTGTTGATAAAACAGGTACGATAACTATTGGTAAACCGACACTTGTTGATATTAAAAATAATTCCGAATTAAAAGATGAAGCATTTATTTCCATTATTGCGTCACTTGAAAATAAATCTGAGCATCCGATTGCGCATGCTATTGTAAGCTATTCAAATGATAAACATATTCCGATACAAGAAGTCTTGAATTTTGAAGGACTGCAGGGTAAAGGTCTCAAAGGTATTGTGTCTGGTGTTGAATATTTTGTTGGGAATGCAAAACTCGTACAAGAACTCGGACTTGATTTTGATAATTCAATAGTAGAACAATATACTGCGCAAGGAAAAACACCGATTATAGTAGCGACAAAAGAGAGTGTACTTGGTTTCGTAATGGTTGCAGACGAGATAAAAGCAGAATCAAAACAAGCAGTTCTAGATCTGCATAAGCTTGGGATAAAAGTAATTATGGTGACTGGTGATGATGAAAAAGCTGCTAATTACATGGCTTCTCTTGTTGGCATTGATGCAGTGGTTGCGCATGTATTACCTGCAGATAAATTGGCAACAATAAAAGAATTGCAATTAGAAGGACATGTTGTCGCTATGGCAGGAGATGGGGTCAATGATGCCCCAGCACTCGCACAAGCAGATGTGGGTATTGCTATGGGTACGGGGACCGATGTGGCTATCGAGTCCGCAGGGATCACGCTTTTGGGTGGAGATATTTCAAAACTGGTCAAAGCAATCAAGCTTTCAAAAATAACCATGCGAGGTATTAAACAAAACTTATTCTTTGCATTCATCTATAATATCGTTGGTATTCCGCTTGCGGCAGGATTGTTTTTCCCAATTTTTGGCTGGATGCTTTCTCCGGTGTTTGCAGGATTTGCCATGTCACTTAGTAGTGTGAGCGTTGTATTAAATTCACTACGCCTTAAGAAGATGAAAATATGAAATCACCACAAACAAAAAAATACACACTTCACGTTTCGGGGACACACTGTGCGTCATGCAAAATCTTAATCGAAGATATTTTAGGCGAGCAAGATTTTGTTAAAAGAGTGCAAGTGAATTTGAAAAATCAAACGGTTGAAATTGAAACAGATGATGAGAAAAATCAAGATGAAATTATTGGAATCTTAAATTCAAAAATAGAATCTCATAAATACGTACTTTCAACCGAAAAACATACCAAGGAAAAACAAAATAATGAGGTTATTTGGCAGGCGATTCCTGTTGGTCTCGTATTTCTTGCCCTCTTTTTTATTCTACAGAAATCTGGCGTGCTCAATCTTGGTATAGGAGGTGCGACAACACCTGCGAGTAGTTTTATTATTGGCCTTATTGCGTCAGTATCGAGTTGTTTAGCGATTGTGGGTGGTTTAGTGTTGTCGCTTTCCGCAAAAATTTCACAAGACAATGAGAGTGATACAAAAACATTCTTACTTTTCCACGTGGGGAGACTTGTTAGTTTTGTATTACTTGGGGGACTACTTGGAATAATCGGTAACGCTATCGGTATAAACTTCATTTTCACTGCGATACTTGGCATTCTCGCATCTCTAGTCATGGTGCTTCTCGGACTTAATCTTGTTGATGTATTTGCAAAAAACAAGGTTACCTTACCATCAGGAATTTTTAATTTTTTGAGAAAGATTGAACATAAGACATTCACCCCGCTTATCATTGGATTTGCAACTTTTTTCTTGCCGTGCGGATTTACGCAGTCAATGCAAGTGGTCGCATTATCAAGTGGTTCATTTGTTGGCGGAGCACTTATTATGGGTGCATTCGCGCTCGGCACACTGCCTGTGCTCGCATTACTCTCATTTGGGTCAGCATCGTTTGCCCACGGGAAACATGCGCCACTCTTTTTCAAATCGGCAGGCATTGTGGTCATAGGACTTGGACTATTTGCACTGCTCGGCGGGCTTGCAGGGCTTGGTATCATTAGTCCGTTATTTAATATTTAATTCTGATATAATTAGCACATGCAAAGAACAGCTTCAATAATCATTACACTAGCGCTTGTTATCGGTATCGGTATTATTGTTACCAGTGGTTCATTGTTTAAAAATAAAGGGGGCACACAATCTGCACAAAATGTTGAGATAAAAGATGGCGTGCAATATATTCGAATAGAGGCAAAAGGTGGCTATTCGCCAAAAGTATCAGAAGCAAAAGCGGGGATTCCGACAAAATTGATTGTGACGACAGGAGGCACGTTTGATTGCTCCGCATCTCTGGTGATCAAATCGCTCAATTATCAAAAAATCTTACCGCAAACAGGGGAGACAGAAATTGATATCGGTACGCCAAAAGCGGGCGAACCATTTCAAGGAGTCTGTGGTATGGGTATGTATAATTTTGTGGTTAATTTTACATAATTTCTCTTCTCTTGTATCACGCCGGACTTGATTCGGTATCCAGATTCTTGTTTATTCTCAGTATTCGCATATTAGGACATTCATTTTTATAGGTACACACTTAAAGAGTAGGGCAATTATCAGCTAACTTGCCCCGTAGTACATTTTCTTTAAAATGTCACTGCTGGGTATATATAATTTTCTACTTACCACAATTGCAGTCGTCTTACTTGTCCTCTGGCTTGTTGGGTTTATTGGTTTTAATGTCGTGGGTGGGTTTATTCACATCTTGCTCGTTGTTGCGGTTGTGCTCTTCCTCATCCGTATCATCAAAGGAGAGAATCCGATTAAATAGAAATATCACAAATAATTTTTGTATCTTGTGTCACAAATATTTTACTTGCCGACGCAAGTAAAATTTCGCGACCCCGCCTCGCGATGGTTCGCGGCGAACCATAACGCTCCGGCTTCACCGCGTAGCAAAAAATCCCATGCAGATGGGATTTTTTGGCGCGGTGACCCTACAGAGAATCGGTCACGAATATTTTTGTTGCAACAAAAATTTCGCTACCCCGGCTCACCTGTTTTGTTGCTACAAAACATGGCTCCGCCTTTCGATTCTCTGCCGCACGCAAAGCAGTTTGCGTGCTTAGGGTCACCGAACAAAAATGGCTCCGCGTATGCGGAGCTCATTTTTGAACCGGTGACCCTACAGAGAATCGAACTCTGATTCCATCCTTGAGAAGGATGTGTCCTAACCGTTAGACGATAGGGCCCTAAACCAAATTAATTTGGTCGGGCGACCACGCTTTGCGTGGTTTAGCCAACCAGTAGAGCCATTTTAGCAGAAAATCCTGTATTGGGAAGGTAAAATAAGGACATATTGACTTCGTACTATATTTATGCTATTATGTATACAGAGAAATAGTTATTTGAAAAAATGATTTTTAGGGCAATTTATTGGTTATCACAACAACTAAAACATGGTTTGTGTGATAACCAATAAAACCTCAAAATCATGAAAAAAATAATCTTAATTTCAATCATTGCCTTGGTGGCAATTGGTGTTACAAGCTGTTCAAATCCAAAAGAAAAAGTTGCCGTCATTAAAAAACAGGAAGCAAAAGCAAAAGTTGAGATTAGACTTTTTACTTCCTCGTATCATGGCTGGTATTATCCTGATGATGTTGAAAAAATGTCGGAAAAGTATACCTTCACTGTTGTAGACCGTGTGTTGGGTAAAGACACAAATAGAACACTTACTTACGACGATATCTATGGTCCAACTTATGAAGAACAGGTAAAGAAAATCTTTTTTGACTCGAATAATGATGGCAAAATTGACTCGGTTGAGATTCATCGTTACTCATGGGTTTTTCCAGAAAACTATACGCCGACTTCACAACCATATCGTACCTGTACTAAAGTTGAGGTACTGAAGCAGAGTAAGAAAAATCAAGATGAGTATGAGAATCTTTTAACCGTAAAAGGATTATTAGATACTCAAGTTAAGGAATACGAGCTTGGCGAATATAGAGATGAACATGATGATCACTTTACTGAATACATAACTGCGTCTGACTTTGACTCAGTGTTTGGTCTCGGCTATCACTTGAAAGCATATGATTATATGTGGGTGGTAAATTATTTGTAGGTAGTTGTTTAAATGGCGTACTTCTTTTAAAAGAAGTACGCCATTTTATTTTTCTATAACGACTTTACTTTTACATTTGCTTTCTTTTGTTTGTCGATTTTAGGGATTTTGATGACAAGGAGACCGTTGCGTTCGATTGCTTCTGCGCGGTCGGGCTCGACTTCTTGCGGAAGGAGAATGCTTCGGGAGAACGTGCCCCAGTATAATTCGCGCATAAAGTAATCGCCGTCATCTATCATGCGGTTTGCTTCGCGCTTGCCACGGATAGTCACCATATCACGCGTGATGTTGATTTGGAGGTCTTCAGGACGGACACCAGCGGTCATGGTCTGCACAATGATTTCATTGGCAGTCTGGTACATATCAATAGTGAGTTCGCCATCTTCTGCGTCTTCGTCGCTTTCATAGGCAATAGCGTCTCGAGACGGTTTTCCATTGCCACCAAGAATAACTACTTCTTCGTCGTCCTTTTCAGGAAGACGGATACCACCAGTGAGTCTTTGAAAAAATGATCTTTTTTGTTGCATATAAGTTAGTGGGGTAGTGAAAGTTGGTAATGTTTCGATACGCAGTCGGAACGCGCTTCGCGCCTTACCAACTTCTACTACCCTGTTAAACGATGATTGACGCGCGATCGGTAATATAGAGCGGTTCACTCATGCGACGAAGTTTTTCAAACAGAAGCATGATGATAACGGCGAAGACCCAAAGAAATCCAAACACCGTGAGCACATCGCCACCGTTGTTCTTTATTATAAAAAAATTAAACACAGTATGCAACACGATACCAACAGTAAGCCCTCCCAAGATGTAAAAGAATTTCATTTTGTTTGATTTGAAAAATGCGAGACCGAGCATACAACCGACAAATCCTGTCGTCATTGCATGTAGTAGTGTCGCACCAAGGAATCGCAAGTTGCCCGTGAGGACGCTCACGGTTGTATCGCCGATATTGATCGGGTAGGTGAGAAAGAGGGCATTCTCAAGGGTAGCAAAGCCTAATGCGCCGACAATGAAATACAGTGCGTAGTCGACTGGTTCATCGAGAAATTTGTTGCGGAAAATAATAATGGAGACAGCAAAGAATTTCACTATTTCTTCAATGGCAACAAGTACAGGTAAGAGATTGTTTTGATCGGTAATGTATTGTGATGCGAGTCGTTGTAAAGGAAGCACAGGAATAACCGCAATCATCCCTGCGAGAAGCGTGAGGAAAATAAGTCCTTTTGGTTCTGGACGTTCTCTATCTTCGCGCATCCAAAACATGAGCCACAAAAGCGCAGGAATAAATCCCCCTACGAGCGAGAGGATGAGTTTGGTTGGGTCGTATGATGAATTGATGAGCAGTTCTGTTATGCGTTCCATAGCGAATGAAGATACAAATATGCGAATTAATACTAATTTACGAATAATACGAATAAGTTTACCTCACCCCAGCCCTCTCCTTATCATGGAGAGGGAGTCGTGCCATTCGCAATATTCGTGCCATTCGCACACATTCGTATATTGGTATATTTAATTTGGCCACTTTGAAACCATGAGGAGCTCGTGATCAGTATCTTGGTGCGGAATAAGACTCCAAAGTTCTTCGGTAACAAATGGCATGAATGGGTGCAATAATTTTATCGAGTCGCGAAGAATAGTTGCAAGCAACACTTGTCGTGATTGTTTTGCATCTGCATCCGTGCCATCCAAAATTTGTTTACTCCCTTCAAGTATTGTATCAGCAAATGTAGACCAGATGTAGTGGTATAACTTTTCTCCGGCGAGATAAAAACGATACGCGTCGATATCTTTTGTCACATCTTGCGCGATTGCATCAAATTCATTGCGAAGTGTTTGATCCGCTTCGGTATACGCAGGTGTTGCTGTCCAATGTGCAGTATCGGTGCGCGCCATAACGAATCGCGTGATGTTCCAGAGTTTGTTTGCGAAGTGTTTATAACCTTTGATTTTGTCTTCGTATAATTTTGTGTCTGTTCCAGGAGTTGATGCAATAGCAAAATACATACGAATAGCATCTGCGCCGTATTTTTGTGCAGTTTCGATTGGGTCACCGCCATTACCAAGTGATTTTGAAAACTTCCGTCCTTGTGAGTCGCGAACCATTCCATTAAGTAGAACTGTTTTAAATGGAATGGTATCCAATGCGTAGCCAGTCATCAAAATCATGCGCGCAACCCAAAAGAAAAGAATTTCGGTTCCAGGTTGAATCACGGTTGTTGGGTGATAGATTTCTAATTCTTTCGTGTTGTTTGGCCAGCCGAGTGTAGAGAATGTCCAAAGGCCGGACGAGAACCACGTGTCGAGGGTGTCTTCATCTTGAATCCAACCATCACCAATTGGTGCATCAATGCCACAATATACTTCATCTCCTTTATACCAGACAGGAATACGATGACCATACCAAATTTGTCTGGAAATACACCAGTCGCGCAAATTGTCGATCCAGTGGAAATAGGTCTTATCAAAATGGTCTGGCAAGATTTTAATTGCACCGCTCTCAACGGGTTCACGCATGATATCTTTGAGTGTTTTACCGCGTCCTGGGATTTCTTTATTTACGGCAATAAACCATTGCAATTTTGGCAATGGTTCGATAATACCGCCGGTGCGTTCTGCGGTAGAAATATTTTGTGCAATTTCTTCTTCTTTTTCCAACAAGTTTTCAGCGCGAAGCCATTCGACAATCACCTCGCGAGCCTCGGTTGTTTTTTTACCAAGTAAATTTTCACCACCAACCATCATCTTTGCATATTCATTAATAACTTGGGGGCGAGGAAGATCATGTCGGTCGGCAATTTCCCAATCAGTCATAGAGTGTGCCGGGGTTACGCCAAGTGCACCAGTGCCGAAGTCTTTGTCTACTTCTTTATCTGCAATTATTTTTATATGAATCGGTACGCCACAAAATACGGCGTCGTATTCACGGCCTACAAATTCACTATAGCGCGTGTCTTCTGGATTGACAGCGACTGCAACATCACCGATTTTTGTTTCAGGGCGCGTTGTTGAAATGGAAATAGGGAAGTCTTTTGAATATTTAAATGTGTACATTTTCGCTTTGCGTTCTTCGTACACAATTTCATCATCCGCAATAGTCGTCTGTCCTTTTGGATCCCAGTTTACAATACGGTGTCCGCGATAAATGAGACCGTCTTTATACATTTGAGAGAAAATAGTTCGTACGGCAAGATTGCGATTGTCGTCCATAGTAAATGCCTCACGAGACCAATCGCACGAAGCGCCCATTGCTTTTACTTGAGAAACAATAGTGTCGTGGCTTGATTGCGCGAACGCATCTATACGTGCAAGCATTGCATCACGGCCTAAATCATGACGAGATTTTCCTTCTTCTTTTTTGATTTGTGCTTCAACTTTTGATTGGGTTGCAATTGCCGCGTGGTCGGTGCCAGGAATCCAAAGTGCGCGTTTACCTCGCATACGAGCAAAACGAGCCATAATATCTTGCCATGAAATCATGAGTGCATGGCCCATATGGAGCACGCCAGTGACATTTGGGGGAGGGAGGACAATAGTAAATGTTTCTGCGTCTTCTTTTATGATTCCCTCCTCAATCATTTTCTCAGGCGAAAAAAAGCCGCTGGCGAGCCATTTGTCATAGATGCGTTGTTCGGTTTCTGTTGGGTTGTAGGGTTTGGTCAGGATTTCGGGGACATTTTCGTCTGGATACATAGGCAAAATATAGCATTTTTAGTATTTTTTCCAAAATAAAAAGGACGAAATAAGTTTCGTCCTTTTTTGTCTTGCGCGGTGATTATTTTGCCACGACAGCTTGTGCTCTCTTGATCACGCTTGGTTGAATCTGCGGATAAAGCGCTTCGTGTAAAAGTAATTCCCACTCTTGTGAATTGCAAGTCCATGCATCATCAGGTCCTGTTGAGACAATGCGGAAAAGTGTCTCCGCTTTCTTTTTTTCTGCATCTAAAGCAAACGATGTTTCAATGAGCCTTTTGTTTGCGGTGCGGGCTTCTTTTATTGTGAGTTTATGCATGTGAAATTATTTTGACCTAATTCTATAGCAAAAAACAATATCGTCAAAGTTTATAGTGACAATGTTCCGTTTGCGCGAAGAGTTCCGACCACATCGGGACTCTTTTCTTTTTTCTGCCATTCCACAAATCCGGCGAATGCGATCATGAGTGCATTGTCACCGGCAATATCGGCGCGAGGGAAATGGACGGTGAATCCGGCGTCAGTGGCGGGGGGGGGGG
>CALRGH010000003.1 GCA_943357245.1 Candidatus Nomurabacteria bacterium | reverse complement strand
TCGGTAGATTTTACTTCAATCACATCGTTGCCGATTTCAAGTACCGACACATCAAACGTACCGCCACCGAAGTCGTACACCACAATCTTCTCATCTTTTTTAGTATTAAATCCGTATGCGAGTGCCGCTGCTGTTGGTTCGTTGATAATGCGGAGCACATCAAGTCCTGCAATTGCACCGGCATCTTTTGTCGCTTTGCGTTGCGCGTCGTTGAAGTACGCAGGCACCGTAATGACTGCTTCTGTAATTTTTTCACCGAGCTTTGCTTCCACATCTGCTTTGATTTTTGAAAGGATCATACCGGAAATTTCTTCTGGTCGATAAAATTTATCACCAAGTTTTACTTCTACGCCGCCGTTCGTGCCAACTTGAATTTGGTATGGCATCGTACCTCGATCTTTTTGAATTTCTGGATCATCAAATCGGTGACCCATGAATCGCTTAATACCGTAAATAGTATTCTGCGGATTCGTAACCGCTTGGCGCTTCGCCAAAAGACCAACGAGTCGTTCGCCAGTTTTTGTAATCGATACAATAGACGGCGTTGTGCGCGCACCTTCGATATTTTCAATAATTTTCGGCTGTCCACCTTCGATGATCGCGACAGCGCTATTTGTAGTTCCCAAGTCTATTCCAATGATTTTTGACATATGATTTTTGATTTATTAATTATAAATTGTTTATTTAAAAAATAAGTGCGACCAATATTCCAAAGGAAACACAGATTAAAACGATAATTGATTTTTTAATAAAAAATAATATTTCAACAATCTTGTCCGAGTTCACGTCAATCTTTTTAATTCTGTTATAACCAATCTCGTTTTCCTCAACATTAGTCTTTTCAATCAATAAGTGCATTATTGATGATGTACTCTCTTTAATCTCATCTAGTATTTTTTCATTATTCATATTTATATAATTATTTTCTATTTGCATAACTCTCTCTAAATTTCTCTTTCCTTTCTTTTGTGTGAACCTTACAATTCTCGTCTTTGCAATTTATTAAAAGACATTTGGCACATTGAGAATCTTCGCATAAACACTTTGTGGTTTCTTTTTCTTTCATATTTTATATATTAACATACTTTTAGCGACCGCTAAATACTTGTATAAAGTAAGTATAACTAGGCAGGAATCTCTTTGTCAAGTTATATTCTGTGAATTATTCAAGAAGCATCAACAGTATCGTGTTATTATTAATACTATGTATAAGTTTCCAAAATTAACAGATGAAGAACTTTCTGCTTTTTTAAAGAAAAAGAGAGAATTCTTTGACTTTTATAATTTAAATAAAACACCTCTTTACAGTAAAATTGCAAGTGGTCTGATTGATCTCTCTATTAATAAACTACTCGGATTAAATGGTCTTAGGAAAGACAAAATTTCGGCTCTCAACCATTATCTTAAAGCATGTATGTTTGATCCAAAATTCATTTTTAGTAGTCATTCACTCAGAAAAGAATTAGGGTTACTTGTATATAATAAAGGCTAAGTGGAAAGCATGGGGATAACTTTGACTTTTAATTTATTTTTGATATACTCTAAAGGTCTTAAGGTTTTAAATTAGACCTTAGGGGTATTACATCCAAGGGCAGCCCTCCGCAAGGAGGGCTGCTTTCGTTCTTAGTCTTTTTCTTCTCTGTGTTTGAGGTCTCTTCCCCAAATATCTTCTGTAATATGAAGAACATCGCAATATCCATCAGACCCAGTTTTTAGTTCTTGTGAAATATTGTTTTTCGATGAAAAAACATACACTTTTTTACTTTTATTGCGTAAATAACTAATTAAAGATAAAAAATCTGAATCTCCGGTAAAGAAGACGGCTGTGGCATATTTTTCAGAATAGTGGATAGCGTCAATTGTCATTTCCACGTCCATATTTCCCTTTTCTTGAATAGAGTCCCCTATATCATTATGATGTATTACAATCCTTTTTAATTCTTTTTTACGAACAGTAAAACCAAGTCCTTTGTTTAAGTACGTAAAAAATTTATGTTTCCCGTCTTGACTATAATCCCGAGTGCCTTCGGCAGGGTATGCTGTGTAATAGAAAACTTCTAATTCTAAAGCATTAAATTTTTGTTTTAAATATGATTTAAGCTTTTCAAAGTCAAAAAGCTTCCCTTTGACTTTCTGTGCTTGCCAAAGATTTGAAGCATCAATAAAAACATATACAACATTATTTTTCACTCTTACATTTTAACACGAAATAAAAATATTGCATAAAATCAGATTTGTTGTAAAGTGAGCAAGTAATGAAGTCCGACTACTCCAAAAAAATCCTTAAAATACTAGCCGAAAAGCCGGCTGTTTCTTTGCCCGAACTTACAGGCAAAGTGGGTGAAAAAGGCTCACAGAAGGCAAATTATGCCCTCACCCGCTCATTAAAAGGCCTCCGCGAGGCTGGATTGGTAGAACATGTCCATTCGGGCCAGAACGACTACGCTCGCCTTACTAAGTCAGGTCGGGCTAAAGCTACCAGCTATAAGCTAGAAGCTAGAAGCTCTTTGGTTTCCCCAAACTGGGACGGCAAATGGCGCATCATTCTCCTTGATCTTCCCGAGTCTCGCAAAAACGAACGCGAATCCCTCCGCTACCTCCTCAAAAAAGCTGGATTTGTCTGTCTTAAGAATTCCGCCTGGATTTCTCCTTACCCTTTCGAACACCTCTTCATAAATATTAAAAAAGATCTCAATCTTTCAACAGAATTGATGATCATTGTGACGGATACTCTCGACGAAGAAACAAAAAAGGTTTTGTTTGAACTTTTTGGGAAATAAAATAACAGTCATTCGTTGCCGAATGACTGTTGTATTTACGTGCTCTCTCTACCCACGCAAGAGACCCGAGCATTAAGGTCATACTATTGTTTTTTCCTCTTCGCATCTCATCTTTAAATGAAATCCTCTTTGGGTCAAGGAAGGGTTACGCCCCGAAAGCCTAGAAAACAATACCTTGTATTCTAAAAATATGCAAGATTTTACTTTTAAAAATTCTTTACAATCAATTGATGATCTTCCATGCGCCCTAACCACTTTTTATCAAAAAAATATTTAAATGTCGCGTAGGGTTTTCGTGCTTTCAAATAATTAGGATTCATTGCATTTCGATGCGCTTCTTGTTCCATTGATGTCCAATAATATGCTTGTTTCGCATCTAATTTTTTAACGTATCGAGCGTAGATATATTCAACTATATAAAGAATTTCTGCAAATATAACCAGTGATTCAATTTCTTGACGAATAATTTCTTCATATCGTGATTCTTGTTGTGTGTCAGGGTTGATAAAGATGAAAGGCCAAAATGCAGCAGCTACTGGATTGATTCCAACAGAAGCAAATTTGCCAATCAATCGCATGCACGTACGAGAGTGAACAAGAAAGTAATATTTTTTAAATTGAACTCTCATTAGATTTAAATACCTTCACCCGCACTGGTCGCAAAATCCGCTCACCGATCTTATAGCCAGATTGAATAATTTGGGCAAGAGTATGATCTTTTGACTGATCGTCGGTCTCAACAGACTCGATGGATTCATGAAGATTGTGGTCAAAAACATCCCCCACATTCCCATCAATCGGCGTCACACCATTTTCGGCAAGCACCTTCAAAAGCTGTTGGTGGATGTATTCCACGCCAACACGCCAGTTTTTCTCAACCTTTTCCCATGCGTCTTTGTTTGCAAATGCCATGTCATACGCATCAAGCACTGGAAGGAGCTCTTCGATGAATCGTTCTGTTGCAATCTCGCGATTGCGAAGCAATCGCGTTGTCTCGTCTTTTTTGTAATTTTGAAAATCCGCTCGCTCTCGCTGCCAGTTATTCAAATATTCCTGCTTTTCTTCGATCGCCTTGGCGAGTTTTTCCTTCAACTTCTTTTCCGTCGGTTTCGTATTCCCTTCGCCATCTTCCTCTACAAATTCAACATCTGCATCTGCGATATCTGCCATGTCAGTTGTCATACCACTTACTGTCTGTGAATCCGTCTGCTCATTTTCTGTATTGATTTCTTTCATCTCATCATCTTTCATAATTATCATAATACCTACAATCTATAAAAAAACAACCATCTTTATTTATAGCATTCTGACGCGACCGCGTCAGAATGCTATAAACAGCAACTATATACTTGATTCTCTTTCTTTTGGATGAGTCTTATTTTCTTTATTCTAAAAAACCAAGTCGCCCTACGGAGAGGGCGACGGCTCGGGGACTTTTTTCTTTTTGTGGAGGATTAATTTTCCGCCACATTTACCGGTGCAATATTTTTGGGATTCTACGATACCAAGGCATTCTGCCTTTTCATAATATATTTTTTCAGTGTCACACTGAGTGCAAACATACACAACTTGTATAGTTTGCTCTTCTTTGTTTTTTGTAGCCATGATGAGGGGTTTTAGAAATAGTACCACTATTGTAAAAAATGACAACAAAAAATCCCCAAATGGGGATTTTTTGTTGTCTAACGTTTTGACCACTGAGGTCGCCTCCGGCTCCTTGGAAACCCACGGTTTTCCAACACTCGTTATCACTCGCTGCCTTCCTTCACGGGGAAACCGGAGTTTCCCCGACCCCCTTCTCACACCTCAGTGATCCAAATAAAAACATCTCCTATCGGAGATGTTTTTATTACGCTAACGTTTTGACCACTGAGGTGATTTTCGAGCTTTCTTCAAACCGAACTTGCGGCGTTCTTTTGAACGTGGATCGCGTTTCAAAAATCCAGCGTGTTTTAATTTCTTTTTATTACTTTCTTCATCATCAATGATGAGTGCACGAGCAATACCGTGACGGACTGCTTCTGCTTGTGAGTGACTACCGCCACCTTGTACGACTACGGTAACATCAAATTTATCTAGTGCATCAACTTCTGCGAATGCACCGAGCACTACTTTTGTTAATTCTTTTGTTGGAAAATAAGTAGCAACATCTTTATCATTTATTGAAAATGCGCCTTTGCCGCCTGGAGTAACTCGCACGCGAGCAGTAGACGTCTTACGGCGTCCGATTGTTTCGATATATTTCTTTGCTGATTTTGTAGCAGTAGCCATTGTATTATTCGTTGATAGTTAAATTCTTCATCATGATTGGGCGGAGTTTGTTGCGAGGGAGCATGCCGTACACTGCGAGACGGTAGACTTCAGTAAAACCTTTTTTCTCGATTGTCTCTGCGAGAGAAAGGGTACGGAAACCACCTGGATAACCAGAGTATCGTTCGTATTCTTTCTCAATTCCCTTCTTGTCAGATACTTTTGTCTTACCTGCATTGTCGATAACTACTTTGACCGCACTCACTTTGTTACGTTCATAAGAAGGATCTGTCTTACCCATGAGGAATTGCGCCGCTTCTGCAGCGACTCGTCCGATTGATTTTTCTGTTGCGTCTATAGTGAGGTTTTTCATGTGGGTATGTGTATCCTAGCTTAAAATGAGAAATTATACAAATTCGATGATAGCCATCTTACTTGCATCGCTCTTGCGAACCGGCAATTTCAAGATGCGTGTATAGCCACCCTTTCGGTCAGCGTATTTTGGCGCAAGGACATCAAAAAGTTTCTTTGTTGCAGTTGGGGAATTGTAGACCCGAGCAAGCACCATACGCTTTGATGCGACGGTGTTTGTTTTTGCCTTAGTGACCAACTTTTCCATGTATGGACGGAGTTCACGAGCTTTTGCTTCGGTGGTTGTGATACGTTCATGGCGGACAAGAGAAATCACCAACCCTTTCATAAGAGCGCTGCGCTGGTTCTTCGTTCTTCCAAATTTTCTGACGTTGTTGTGGTGTCTCATAAATTAGTAAGTAGTTAGTAGATAGTAGTAAGTAGGAATACAGAATTATTTAAGGGAAAGGCCGAATGTTTCGAGTGCCTTTTTAATTTCTAAAATTCCCTTTTCGCCCATACCTTCGATTTCAAGCAGGTCTTCTTTCTTCTTGCGAGCAAGACCGCCGATGGTTCGGATATTTGCGTTTTGGAGAGATGCCAAAATGCGTGCAGGAAGTGGCATTGTATCGATGCGAGTTTTCAAGACATCTGTCATGTCTTCTTTTCCTTCACTAGATACTTCTTCTTTTGCCTTCTTTGTTTTTGGTGCTTCTTCTGTAACTTCTGCAACTGCAGCTTCTTTTTCAAGATTCATGTGAGAACCGAGCATTGCGTGGAGTTGTTCGATCATGATCATAACAGAACGATCAAGCGCTTCGCGAGGAGTCAAACTACCATCTGTTTCGATAGTAATGCGGAGACGATTGTGGTTTGTTTTATCGCCAACGCGCATGTTTTCTACTTCGTAGGCAACACGGCGGATTGGTGAAAAAATAGCATCAACAGCAATGGTGCCAACTTCCATTTTATTTTTTTGGAGGACTTCTTTTGACACATACCCAAGACCTGATTCAACCGTAAGTTCGATATCAAGAGACTTTCCTTTTTCAGTGATTTCTGCAATGTATTGCTCTTCATTCATGACTTCTACTTGTCCTGGTACATCAATATCTTTTGCAGTCAATACTTTAGGACCTTTTACTTTAAGCGACACTGTGAAAGAACCCTCAGAAGCAATCTTAAATCGCACTTTTTTGAGGTTGAGTATAATAGCAATAACATCTTCTTTTACGCCTGCCATTGTTGAAAATTCATGGGCGACGCCATCAATTTTGATAGTCGTAATAGCCGCTCCTGGAAGTGAGGAGAGGATGATACGGCGGAGACTGTTGCCGAGCGTATGTCCATACCCCGGATATAGGTTATCGATCTCATAGACTCCCTTGGCGCCATCTTCGGTAACGACACGTGGTTTTGTGGGAAGTATAATTTGTGGATCTACCATAAATTTGATGTTACTTATTAATTACTAAATGGATACTAAATAAAAGGGTTTTAACGAGTGTAATATTCGAGCACGGCGTTAAAATTGAGCGCACTGTCGGCATTTTTCGGTGAGCCTGCAATGGTGCCAGTAAGCTTTTCTGTATCGAAGGTGAGCCAGTTTGGCCATGTGTATGTCGTGTATTTCTTTGCCATATCAGTAAAGAGTGCACTTTTACGACTACCATCACGAACTGAAATCATATCGCCGTGCACTACTTGGTATGAAGGAATCGTAACTTTGCGTCCATTAGCGGTAATGTGACCATGGGAGACCAACTGACGAGCGAGTGCGCGTGTTGATGCGAGACCTAATCGGTAGACAACGTTGTCGAGTCGTCGTTCCAAAAGTTCAAAAAGTTTTTCTGTTGGAGGAACTCCTTTTGTCTCCACTGCTTTTTCTACATAGTTTGAAAATTGTTTTTCTGAGACACCATATGAAAAACGAACCTTTTGTTTTTCGATAAGTTGCAAGCCGAAATCACTTTGCTGCTTTGGCTTTTTGTCAGAACGACCACCTTTGCGCGCTACTGATTGCGCAAATTTAGCCGTTTGGCATTTCTCATATATTGGACTACCGAGACGTCGGCAGATTTTGTATTGTTTACCTGTTTTCATAAAAATTATACTCGTCTAGGCTTTTTAGCCTTTGGTCCATTAAATGGGACAGGGGTCATGTCCTTGATATTACTTACATCAAATCCTCGAGCAATAAATGATCTGATAGCTGATTCACGACCTGAACCAACACCACGGATTATTACTTCGATTTCTTTAATGCCCATTGCTTCCGCTTTTTCTGCGAGAATATCGCCCACTTTTGCTGCAGCAAACGGTGTTCCCTTTTTTGCACCTTTAAAACCAAGTGCACCTGATGAACTCCATGCAATACTATTACCTCCTTTATCAGTAAGGACAACCTTGGTGTTATTAAATGTTGCTTGAATGTGAAGTACTGCTTGGGTGATTTTCTTCTTTGGTGTCTTTGTTGCAACGGTAACTTCCGGAGTTTTTGGAACTCCTTCTTCGACTACTACTTCTTCTGTTTTTGCGGTTGTTTTCTTGGCCATGGTATTAATTATGTTTTTGATTCTTTACGTCGTCCAGATCCCATAGTCTTACGAACATTACCTCTGACAGTGCGAGAATTTGTCTTTGTGCGTTGGCCACGAACAGGTAATCGGCGCATATGACGAACACCTCGATATGCTTTGATATCTTTCAAACGCTTCACATTTGCAGATACTTCACGCTTCAAGTTTCCTTCAATTTTGAGTGATTCAACAATTTTACGAATCTCGTTTTCTTGATCAGTTGTAAGGTCTTTACCTTTCGTTGCAACAGGCACTTTTGCTTGTTTCAAAATAGCGCGAGCACGAGGAATACCAATACCATAAAGGACAGTAAGGCCAATTTCCATTCTTTTTTCATTTGGGAGAGTAATACCGAGGATACGCATGGGATTTTATTGTTTTTGTTTATGTTTAGGGTTGTCGCAAATAACACGCAAATGACCGCCTCGAGAGACGATTTTACATTTAGCACACATTTTTTTGACTCGAGATCGTACTTTCATTATATAAAATAAAAAAGAGGGCTAGACCGCGTATTACCACTCGGGCAAATCGGGAACCCTAGTATAGCGTACTTATAATCTTTTGACAATACGTCCTTTACCGCCGTAGGGGTCAAGGAGTACTTCTACTTTATCGCCTACCAAAATCTTAATCCGATGCATGCGCATCTTCCCCGCCAAGTATGCAAGCTGTACCTCCGAAGTCGAATCAAGCTGCACTCGAAAGAGCGTGCTTGGAAGGGCTTCTATGACAATACCGCGTACGGTTGGAATACTTTTATCGCTCATCGGTGAACGAAATATATACTATCAAAAAATAATGGACGAGTCAACATCATTCAAAGGGGTTTTTAATAATCACCTCAATGTGCGTTGTTGTTTTTGGTAGTTTGTTTTGCCAAAACGGTCGGACTACAACATCAGCACGAAGCACGCCTCTATTTTCAGTCAAATAACTAAGCACGGCGCTCTTTTTTGTATTAACCACAGCAGTTTTAAGTGCTTCCACATCAATATCCCAAATAAATTTTGCGGTGCCAGATAATTTGAATGTAAGCGGAGTTGTATCCGTTGGTGTCTTTGGCACAGGAGCAATTCCAGTAAAGATAATTTGATCAATATTACTAATACGAAGCACGTCTTCTTTATCATAATCAGGAAGCAGTGTTTTTGCGATCTTTTCAGTCAACTTTTCTCGATTAAAAATATATGCGTACGCAGTTGCTTTTACTTTAATAGGAATATCTTTCGTCACGCTATTTATTGAAGTGGCAGTTGGATCTTCTGTAATAACTACAGAATTTGGAAAGAGTACGTACCCTTCCGGAATTTCATGAGTAAGACTTTCAATAATAGTTGTCTGCAGCGTTGCTCCAAGTGCTTTTTGTGCAGTTGCAAGCTCCTCTGTCGTCGCGGTAAATCGCTCTCCTTCTGCACCTCCTGTCATTTCTGTCTTCCCGCGACCGTAAAATCCTTTTGCTTTTGGTGTTCCTTTAAATCCAGTAATCGTAAAATCAGTCAATCCTGTATTTCCACCTGACCCGGCATCTTGTGCAGTGACCGCAATTTCTACAGCCCCTGGCGTAATTTTGGTGCCTACTTTTTTATACCCTGGAATAGCCACTGCAGTATCCGTCATATAGATTTTGCCATTTGTCGCAGTCAAACGAGTATTGATAAGTAGCTTTTGAGCAGTTGCACTAAATGCATTGTACAAAATTACTTTACCCGTTGCCTTCGTTGCAACATTTGTTGAGCCACTAGATACAAGTGTCCCATTTTCTTCTTTAGAAATAGCCACTATCTCATACGGCAAGACTTCTCCTACTCCATCCTTAACCGCAGTAAATGTATCGTCCAGTTGAAGCGTGGCACTACGAGGGACAATAGTAATCGTAGCTCCTGAAATAAAGAGCGAGATACCAAGGACCAGCGCAACGAGTGCACCAGTAACCATAAAGACGAGAGACTTACCACTTCGTGGTGCCGTGCGACTTGCATCAACTGCTTCACGAGTTACTTTTCGGGTAATGACTTCTTCTTCTACATTTCCAAATTCATCTTCTTTGATAAATGCATGAGTGTGTTCTTTGGTTACACTTCTATGAGGATGTGCGTGTTCAATTTCCTTTTCAAGATGTTTATTCGTAGCACGAGCAAGCTCACTAAAATATTTTGAGGGTGTGCGCTTTTTTGATGATGAAATAATATCTTCTATTTTTTTTGGCATAATATTTATAGAGTGTTATTTGCAATGGCGAGCAATATAATAAACGAGTCAGGAGATGCTTGTGCTTCTATTGTAACATATGATTGCACGACATTTGCATCAATTAAGGTGACGTCAAACTGTTGCGACGTATCAACAAACTGTCGAAGTGCTTGATTGCGTAACATTTCCAAAAACCACGGCGCACAGTCTGCATCGATGGTGACAAATACTTTGTACGGCAACAACCCTGTTTCTATTGTCTCAATAGCAGTCTCGAGTTTGGTATGCCATTCTTTGCGAGTGGTTTGGAGCACTGCATCGATAGTGGTACGTTCTTTTTCACCAAGCATGTGCGTTTGATACAAATTACATAACGAAAGTGTGTGCTCACCTTCCGAGCCTGTTGCCGTAGCGAATGCGCGGAGCATGGTGTGTTTACCGTATGGGAATGAACCACCACTCCGAGGAACCATGTCCCGCACTACCATTGCATCAGTAATTTCTCCACCTATATCCAAAAAAAGATATTCATCGGTGTGCGGAAATATAGTTCGAAAGGCCAGCCATGATGCAAATCCAAATGCAGTAAACCGAATATGTCGTGCACGAGGAAAATATTCCTGCACAAGCGCGTGGAATCGTTTATTCGCGTCACGTGAAGCTACTGCAAAATATACATCAAATGCACATGAGGTGCCTTGTGAACCCAGTGGATCTTTGATGCTATACCCATTTATTTTTGAATCCACAACACTGTTCGTAATTATTTCAGCATTAAGTGCATCAAAAAAAGGCGACGCCTGCAGGTCTTTGAGAAATGCTTTATATTCTGTTTGAATGAGTCCTTCAGCAAGAGATTTCGTCACTCTAAATTTTTTTCCATCATCGGTATACCGAACACTGCGCACTTGACTTGCGTACCATGGCGCAGCAAGTGAAATGGTGATGCGGTCAGGATGAGTAAAATGCGCACCGGTAGTTGCCTCGCGGAGTGCAATATCGAGTAAGTTCGCCGTTTTTTCTAAAATATGTGTTGCGTCTACAGACTCATCAAAAAGCACTTCTTTACGGGTGATAAAAAGAATACGAGGAAGCGCATCTTGTGCATATTGGACAAATCCAACACCGACACTCGAAGAGCCGATATCGATGATGAGTTCGGTGTGGTTTTTAGAAGAAATACCAAAAAGATTCATACAGATATAGTATACCCCCACACCAGACTTTTTTAAAAGTTGGTGTGGGGGTATAGCAAAGAAATTAATTATTTTTTCATCAAAGACCGCAAATTACAAAACTCACATCCGCCAGCTGGCGGACTATTCTCGCAGGTTGTATCCCAAAATGCGAGTGTTGTAATTTCGTCGGCAACTCTCTGGATTGTGGTCGTAAGCTCACGAACTTCTTCATCTGAAATTTCAAATGTTTCTTTATGATAATTTTCTTTGTCATCCGGCTCTATAAAATCAATCGTGCCGGATTGCATACTGTAGGCACCATCATTGAAATGTGTGAGTAGTAACTTATAAAACACGAGCTGACGATAATAATTACCGTTTGAAGATTTGGTATTTCCCATCACGTCATTGCGTGTCTTTGGTTTTCCTGTTTTATAATCCACCACGTTTACAATATTGTCTTCGATAAATTCTACTTTATCAAGCACTCCCGTAAGGCGGACAGTACCAAGCATAATGCCGTTAATTCTAAATTCTGTGTTCACATTGATATTCCATGACTCACTATACGTGTCATACCAGCCGCCGAGAGACTTTTTTCCTTTTTCGAGGAGTGACACTCTATCTCGTTCTGATACGAATTGGCGATTCAGATGTCCTTCAAAACTGTCGAGCAAGAATGACTTACCTTTATCTTCCTTCTTTAATATTGAGAAAAGATCTTGGAGTGCAGCGTGCACGGCAATACCATACGCTTGATGGATGGTCGGCGCAGACGGAATACGAATAAGATTTTGATAAAAATATTTCCATGGACATTCCAAATAATTATTAAGCGCCGTTGGTGAAAGCCCTTGCTTATCGAATAGTTCTTGAACGAATGCTTTGTTGTCTTGTCCGTCCCCCTCTCCTTGATAAGGAGAGGGCTGGGGTGAGGTAGATTGAAACTGAAACCCTCTATCGTCCTTAAATTTCTCCTCCCATTCCTCCGTCGCTACTTGCTCTACTAGCTCAGATTTAATTTCATCGATAAATGCCGACGGCAGTGTCTCTCGTCGTTCCGCATCTTCGCGCGCATAGGTAATCGTCACCGATTCTTTTGCCCGAGTGAGCGCGACGTAAAATAATCGTCGTTCATCGTCGGTTCCCCGATCCTGTGGGCTCACAGGATTTAGGGTCGCCTTTTCCTTTTCTATTTTTTTACTCTCTTTTTTCACCTCTCTATTCTATCAATTTTATTGATGTTTGGTTTAGTTGACATTTATACATAAATATGATACTATATTATCAAAGCTCATTAAAACAACAAAAAATGGAAAAGGAAACTGAAAAATTAAGGGAGTCAGAACCTAGTTTTCTGATTACCCCTGAAAATAATATTAAAGATAACTTAGAAAAATTTAATCTAAAATGGGGATTAAACAATAATGTTTTGCGCTCTCAATTAGAGTTTCAAAGTCCTGAAACAAAACCTGAATTAGTTACTTTTATTTCAATGAAGAAACCTGGCTACGATTCTTTTTTGCTGGGAGAAATCTTGATAGAAATAAATAGAAGAGGCTTTAAACCTGCACCAGCACCTTATTTATTAGGTTTTCTCACACAATATCCGCGAGAAACTGTTAGATTTTATTTTGACACTGCTTTTTTAGATGAAAAAAATCTACTAATAAATTCTAAAGGTAAACAGGTATGGCTTACACCCCATGGTATTCATTATCACGGCGAAGACAATCTTAGAATTGTATGTTCAGCAGGAAATACAATGAACCCTAAAAATGGATTTCACAATGACTGGATCTTTGCGGTAATAAAAAAATAACCAAAATTTGAATTAGTTAAAAAAACCAGCAATACAAGCTGGTTTTTTATTTTACCAATTTATACACACTTTCAATCAACGGCAATCGATCCCTATCTATCTTCCCTCCCCAAATGCCATCTTGGGCACGGATGATATAGACGTGTGCGAATTCAAGACCTTTGGAGCGATGTGCAGTCATGAGACGGACTTTGCCTTTTGCATTGCCCTGCGCTTTTCGTTTTAAGAATAGTTTGTGTTTTTTAATTGTTTCAATATAGACAAAGAAGTCAGCGAGTGTTGCGTCATTTTTTATTTCAACTAATTGCTTCACTTCATCAAAGAGCGCATTTACCGCATCAAATCGCTCGCCGGCATTTCCGGAGCCAAGCATATCTTCCAATAATCCTGAATCGCGAATAATGTGTTCGAAGAAATTCAACAGATCTATTTTTTTACTTTCTTTTACCCAATTTTTCAATTTGATACCCAGTTCTGCAATATCTTTTACTTCGCTTGTATCAAGTAAATCGTAAAGATTATTTTTTCGCAAATCTGCGGCCTTACGGAGTGTTTTGTACGTATCAAGTGGGTCAATAGCAAATAGTGGCAAGTGAAGAAGTGCAGTAATCTTTTCTTCTTTTCCATAATTTGCGACAGCGTCAAGTATTATTAAAAGGGTGCGCACATCGCTCTGAGTAAACAACTCTTGATCAGATTCGATAGTGTGCGGGATGCCAAGCCGTGCTAGATCTCGCGCAATTGGAAATGCATCTTTGTTGTTTCTATATAAAATCGCAATATCTTCTGGAGCCACACCTCCGCCTCCGCCAGCTGGCGGATTTGGCGGATTGATTTTCTCTTGTATATCATGCGCAATAAAATATCGTTCGCTTGCATCAGTCGCAAATTCAGCGATGCGAATAGGTAATTCAGTATGAGGAGCATTTTTGCGGAGCGGTGATTGCGAAGCAAGGAGCCGCTCCGCCGTATCAAGCACTGTTTGGGTGGAGCGGTAGTTTTCCGTAAGCGTGATTAATTTCACCTTCGGATAGCTGTGTTTAAAATACTGAAAGTTTTCAAGTGACGCACCTTGGAACCTGAAGATTGCCTGCTTTTCATCTCCCACGACAAATAGGTTTGGTGAGGAGTGATAGCTCATCAGAAGCTCTACAATCTTGTTCTGCGCATTGTTGGTATCTTGATGTTCGTCGACAAGCACATATTGATGTTCTTCTTGGAGTATTTGCAGAAGACTTTTATTTTGCTCTAATGCCTTTTTGACTTCCAAAATCATATCATTAAAGTCGTATTGTTTTTTCTCGGTAAGCGCATCTTGGTAGAGCTGGTACACCCGCGCAAGTTCTTCATTTTTTAATAATTTTCGTTCAAGCTTTTGATAATCGCCTTTCATCTTGCCTTTGTGCGCACCTTTGTCGTGATAAAGATCCGGAATATGTGCAAATTCTTTTTGCTCAGCTTTTATACGCTCTGCAAAATCTTCTGGCGTGACACCTTCTCGTTTGAGCTCACTAATAGAGCCGACAATATCGCGGACATATAAAAATTTATCACCGAATGGTTTAAGTAATACAAAATCACCTTCTTCTATGACGGTTTCGATAATTGCAACTTGATCCACTTCAGTAATACTTTTTGAACCAATGATGCGTGGAAAATCTTCTGGAAATCGGCGAATGATATCATTACAAAATCCATGGAAGGTATTTATAACAACGCGATAGGCGCTATTGCCGATAAGCTCTGCCAACCGACGGCGCATGTTGTGGGTCGCGGCTTCGGTAAACGTCAGCGCCAAAATATTTTCTGGTTCGGTGTCGGTCTTCGCAAGAATATTTGCAATACGAAGCGTGAGGATTTGCGTCTTCCCTGTTCCCGGACCCGCAATAACCATGACTGGTCCTTCAATGGTATCCACCGCTTCTTTTTGGGCTTTGTTTAACTCTTTGTACGCTTCATCAAATGCTTCCATATATTTGATTATACGCTATCTCAAAAAAACAAAAACCCCACCGTATACGGTGGGGTTTACTTGGATAGTCTTTAATTAGCTTCAACTAATTGCTCCTTTGCGACCATTACTTCTTTTGCAATTTCTTCTTTGATAATTTCCATCTCACGAGTTTGACGATTAATCACCACTTGTAAGAAAGTTACATATGGAAGTAATTTCTCAAAAGATTTTGATTCTTTAAAACGATCTTTTATAACTCGTTCAAAAAAATCTGCTTTAAACAATGCGTGTTCTTTGCTAGGATCCCATTCTTTGGCGCCATACATACCTGATGAAAGAAATACGATACCATCTTCGGGATCAATATTCCCTTTTTCAATATTTCCCGCTAATACATCAAATGCTACATCGATATGCACTTTGTAATCATCAGTAAACGGACACACCCAAAGCGCAAAATTATTGAGTGGAGCATCAGCCTGTTCATCAGTTGTTTGAAAAACCCATTCAATACCACGACCGAGCGCAAGTACCCGTTCAGCATGATCAGCAGTAACTAATTTTTTAATCACTGCTTGTGAATGTGTGTGAATGTATTTTTGATTACCTAAAATAAATTCAACAACAACAGAGAGTAACTGATCCGCAGCTCCTGGAAATAAATCAAATAATTGTTCTTTGATGTCTTCCGCTGATGCATCTTGATACTTCAGCACTTCAAATGTCTGACTTGGATCTTTTCCATGAATAACAAGTGAACAGGAATCTGTTTCAATTCCAACAACAATCGGCAAAAATCTTTGACCTTCAGTGTCGTGCATAATACGATACTGTTCTGCAAGATTACATGTCCACTGTCGCGCTTTTTCAGTGTCATACCCATGTCCTTTGCAACCAAGATGTTTGTCTGATGCAGAAAAATGGTACGAAATGATTTGCAATGACCGAAATCCTTGCGAAATATTCCCACGGCACCATTGTTCTTTGATCTGCCCAAAATACGGATGACCAAGTTCAAATTTTGTACCGGCAACTTTAAATGTTTCATCAATATATCCAGCTTGTATACCAGTTATTGTTGAAAAATACACACGGCCATCCATACAGCCGTCAAAAGAAATACGCACACCGTATTCTGATTTAAAAAATTTGCGCGCGTATCGTGCAGTGGCACTTGAAAATCCTTTACTGTGATTTTCATTTTTTTTGATGAGTAAATTTTTTGTCTTTGTCATACTTATTTATGGGGTTTTATTTGTTTTTTAATTAAAAGAGTGTCGACTGAGTATTCTAATACAAAATATAAAATCCGACACTCTTGACGAGTGTCGGATTTTATTTCTATTTCGAAATGAGGATTTATTTAGTAACTGGTGTTTCGATGTAGCCGACAACCGTACCGATAATCATTGCTTGTGTTGTATTTGAGAATGATGTATCTCCTGATTTTACAACAGCATCAATTGCAGTCTTCAAATCAGCTTGTACATAATTACCTGATTTTTTGGAAAGTGCAGCACCTGCAAATTTTATATCGGTTGGTGTAACGGTCACTTTACGAGTAATCCACGTTGGAATAAATCCAAGGAATCGGCCTCGTTCAACAAATTTTACCGTTACTACATCTTTTGTGGCAGTAATACTCCGAATTTCAGGATTGTTTGCAAGAACTGCAAGCGAGTACTCACGGAGCTCTGTACGTGTACCAACAGACGTTACTTTTGGAACAGTGCGTGCTTCGCCGGTCAAATCTTTAGCACTAACACTCACTGTCTCATCTACAGTAACAGTAACTGATTCTTCAAGGACAATTTTGTGTGTTTTTGCAAGTACCTCTGTTGTTTTTGTATCATTTGAGAAAAAAGCTACACAGCGTTCTCCTGCACTATAGAGTGACTTCAAATTTGCAATCGTTGTCTCATTTGCTTTTCCATCGAGTAATAATGCGAGCATGCTTGAACGCATAATTGCTTTTGCGCGAGATGCTTGGATTGCAACAAGTGCACCTTCTTTTGCAGTAAGTCCTGCAACTTCGGTCCCAATAGCAACATAGCCATTTACCCCATCAGCGCCATATTGTTTTTCAGCGACAGTTTTATCTATAGCGGAAAATGAATCTTTATAACTTTCTGCATCCCAAGCAAATGATGCACGGACAAGTGGCGCTTGGCGCATAAAGGCACGGTCTACGGCTTCACAGTATTCTGCATCGTCTGTTTTGCCAGCAACTTCAGCTGCAAGTGATGCAGCAAAAAGAGTTACTGCTTTCGCGTGGAATGCACTTGAACGAAAGGTAAGTCCATTAAAATCTGCAGGAATATCATCGTTTGATACGACGCTAGTAAGTGTAGGGACAGCGACTACTGCTTTTGTATCAACTTTTACACTACCTGTCTCCGCTACTACTAAATGAGATGCGGTTAATACCGCAACAAGTGCTACGCAAGCGCTCACACCTATTTTCTTGATAATCGTTTTCATGTCGAGAGTATAGCACTGTAGCACTGGCGGTGGAAACGCTTCTATAATTCGGAGTCAAAAATGACTTTTTGTCAAAAAAAGTAGTCTTGTCACTTTTTCTCCGCGAAAAAGTAACCAAAAAAAGGTTTTTGCGAAAGGATTTTAAAGCACGCATATTTTTCTGCTGAAAAATTGCTCTGCTCGTGCCGCCGCACTGCGCAAGGCTTTAGAATCCTTCCGCGGTAGATTGTTTCTATACCCTAGACGCTAAATCCTATACCCTTTCTTTTGTTTCCTTAAAACGAAAGAATAATCCCGTAAAATACAAACATAATAAGCTGATAGCCCATCATCACGAAAAACATTTCCCATGCGAGACGGCGCGATTTACTACTCCAAAGAGCAAACGTACCTATGAGAGGAAAAATAAAACCAACGAAGAGAAAAAATGCGACACGAACACCTGTTGTCACATCAGTAACGTCAAGTCGTTTGAAAATAACCGCGAGCATAAAAATAGTAACAAGTGAAAGCGCCATATTAGTTGCAGCCATTAACGGCATACGCTTTTTCACTTCTGGATCATTTTTCGCAGTCTCCATATCAACTCCCACAATTTTACCCCACACTTTTCCAAAAAGCGGTCCGTACCAAATAAAACCAAGGATCATAGAGACAATAACAGCGATGATGATTTGTAACAACATAGTAAGTAGTAAATAGTTAGTAGTAAGTAGAGACAAGACAAGTATAGCAGAGCAAGGTTCTAGTTTCTAGTTGTTAGGTTCTAAAATATTTGACAGGTACAAAAGAATGAGTATAGTGAAGAAAACATTTGTTATGCCACAAATAAAAATAAAAATTGATACTATTGCACTCTGTGCGAAAACAACTATGTGTCCTGTTGGGATTGGTAATGAAAATGGACCAACTCTTCATTTCTTAGAAATGCCTAGAAATGGCGAGACTGTAAAAATGAAACTTCAACATGGGTCAGTATCTAATTTTGGATTTGATACTGTGGATGTTATTTTTAATACAGGAGAAAGGCTTCCTCGTTATGAATTTCATCCAAATAAGAAGTTCGAAGAAGGACTTCATCCTACTTTCTATTTTGCTACAAACCAAGAATTTGAAATTGCAGACTAATTAAAACTAAAAGCCGAATCGTCTCTGATTCGGCTTTTTTAATTTGTTTTCTGTCATCCTCGGGCTATCTGTCGCAGATAGAACCGGGGATCCATTGCTTCGCTCATTCGCGATGGATTCCGGATCTCCGCTATCGCTGCGTCCGGAATGACACAGAGCGGGAGAAAGCTTCGCTTTCTCCCGCTCTGTGCTTTGTTCGAATCTATTTACTATTTACTACTATCTACTTACTGTTTTGGTCTCATTATCGGGAAGAAAATCACTTCGCGGAGATTGTCTTGTTCGGTAAGAAGTGCAACGAGACGATCAATACCAAGACCAAAACCAGTCATTGGCGGCATACCGTGCTCCATTGCTGTAAGGAATCGTTCATCCATACCCATAGCTTCTGCGTCTCCATCTGCTTTTGCTTTTGCTTGGGATTCGAAGAGTTCGCGTTCGACAATTGGATTTACAAGCTCTGCGTATTGGTTTGTGATTTCTGCGCCGCAGATTATGAGCTGTGCGACGCAGGCAGTACCATCCGAATTTTGCTGTGCGAGCGGTTTTAATTCTCCGGGATAATCCATGACAAATGTCGGTTGGACTATTTTGTTGCGAGAAGATTTTTTATAAATAAAGTCGAGCAAATTCGCACGACCTGTCGTTGCGATTTCTTTGGCATCCATACCCCACTTTTTTGCTGATTCTTTGATATCATCCACACTTGCAGATTGCATATCAAGATTTGCATTTTCTTTGAGCAAATCACCAAATCGAACGCGTGGCCACACGCCATCGAAATTCACTTCGACTTTTTCGCCATCTTCCCCTGCAATCATAAAAGACATTTTCCCTATGACGTCTTTTGCGAGTCCTTTGAGTAATTCTTCGGTCCACTTTATATTCGTCTCAAGTGTCTCATACGCGGCATACCATTCCATCATCGTAAATTCTTGGATGTGTGTTGGATCAGAGCCTTCATTGCGGAAATTTTTGCCGATTTCATAAATGCGATTATAGCCCGCAACCATCATCATCTTGTGCTCAAGCTCCATTGCGATGCGGAGTACCATGTCCATATCGTAATCATTGTGATGGGTATTGAATGTCTTTGCCATCGCACCACCAGCTTGATTTTGGAGAATAGGTGTTTCAATTTCCATAAACCCTTTTGCATCAAAAAATGCACGGATATATTTGATGATGTTTGCTCTACTGTGGAATCGTGCAAAGAGTTCTGGATTGCCAATAGCATCCAAGTATCGTTTGCGAAGCCGTTCATCTTCATCTGAAAGTCCTGCCCACTTTTCTGGTAATGGAAGGAGTGATTTTGATGCCATGGACCAACCGGAAACAAGAAGTGTTTTCTCTCCAGTTTTACTCGTGATGAAGGTTCCTGTGGCAGAAATAAAATCGCCCATGTCTACCGTATTTACAAAAAGGGCGAAGATATCTTCTGGCATGCCATCTTTTTTCAAAAAGAGCTGGAAAGTGCCGGTGCCATCAAAAAGGTTTGCAAATAAAATCGCACCTTGCCCGCGAATAGACATCACGCGTCCTGCGAGCGAGATTTGCTTGTCAGTATCAACTAGTGTATCAAACTGCGCAATTGCATCCGCAATGCTCATATCGCGCGAAATAGATGCAGGATATGCATCCATGCCAGCGGTTTTTAATAATGCTAATTTCTTCAAGCGCTCTGCGCGCATTTCTTCTAATGAGGCCATATAATAGTGATAAGTATACAGTGAAGAGTGAACGGCGACAAGCTTGTCCGGAATGACAAAAGTGAGGCAAACAAAGTTTGCCTCACTTTTGTGTTTTCTAAACCCTACTCTATGCTAATTATCGTATACCCTATCGCTCCTTTTGGTGTATTTACTTTCACTGTATCGCCTTTGTTCTTTCCTAAAAGAGCCGCACCGAGTGGAGATCGGTGCGAGATGTAACCCTTTAGCATGTCTGTTTCTTCTGTCCCAACGACAGACACTTTCAGGGGATCACTCGAACCTTCTTTTTTAATCACTATTGTCGAACCGATTTCGACAGTGGAACTTGAATGTCGTTCCATCACTTTTGATGTTTTTAAAACATATTCTATTTTTGCGATGCGCTCTTCAAGACGCGCCTGCTCTTCGCGCGCGCTGTGATATTCCGCATTTTCTGAAAGGTCGCCAAGTGACTTAGCGAATTCGAGTTTTTCGATAACTGATTTTCGTTGTACTGTTTGGAGTTCTTTGAGCTCTTTTTCAAGTTCAATACGGCGCTCACTTGATATAAATTCTGATGTCGTTTGCATTAATCGTACTTTAGCAAAAAAGATAATAAAAATCAAACAAAAACAGCCTGGTTCCCGGCCTCCGCCGGGATGACACACTGAGACAGTTTTCTGTTCGAACCTATTTACTATTTACTACTATCTACTTACTCGCTCTTTAAATATTCCGGCGCCTCCACTGCCATCCAATCAAGCACATGACGCATCACAATAGATGAACCCGTCTGATTTTCTTTTGGTCCACGTTCCATCATGATAATAAATGCGTACTTCGGATTTTCATACGGGAAAAATCCCATACTCCAAGAGTTAAGTAAATTTTTTGAAATACCAACTTGCGCGGTTCCTGTTTTTACTGCGACCTCGACATCACGAGTATTCAATGTTTGTCCCGTGCCGTCAGTCACACACAAACGCATTGCTTCGTGGATTATGTTGAAATTCTCAGACTCAAACGGTAATGTTTCAACTTTTCCTTTTGTCTCCTTTTGAATCACTGGCGTAAGTAATGTGCCGTTATTTGCAATTGCTCCGACTGCACGCACCATAGAAAGCGGTGTCACCGTCACTCCATACTGACCAATTGCGGTGTTATACGTATCACCAATACGCCATATGTCACCATTAAATCGTTTTGCTTTCCACTCGGGATTTGGAATGACACCATCTGCTTCACCTTCAATGTCTGTACCTGTTTTTTCACCTAACCCAAAAAGGGTCAGATATTTATTAATCCGATCAATACCGAGTCCTTGTTGCCCTTTATAGCCACCTCCGACTTCATAAAAATATACGTTTGAAGACACCGCAATAGCATGACGCAAATCAACAAGTCCGTGCGCTTTGTTATCTTTGAAAATGGTTTTCAATTCGGGATCGTACGGATTAGGAATTTCTATCTGTCCTGTTGAGAGAATTTGTCTGTACGGATCAATAATATTTTCTTCGAGCACTCCCATAGCAACAAATGGCTTCACAATAGATCCTGGTGTGTAGAGCCCTGCAATTGCACGATTTAAAAATGGAGTTCTAGTATCAGTCAGATATTCTTTTATTTTTGTTGCATCATGCCCAAGAGACACGATTTCGGAATCAAATTCTGGATAATTTGTCAGTGCGAGTAATTCCCCATTTTCTACATTCATAATAATACCTGTACCTCCAGAGAAATCATGTGCTTCCGCAAATAACTGCATCTCACTAAAAAGTTTTGCCTGCAGTTGCGCATCGATAGAAAGGGTAATATTTTTACCATCTTCTGGTGCATCAATCTGATTTTCTGAAATACTGTTACCGTGTGCATCACGTTCAAAAAGTGTCTTCCCGTTTTTCCCTGCAAGCATGTCATTAAATTCTTTCTCTGCACCGCTTTTACCAATTACTTCTGTTTGCCAATACGCACCATTGTTGTCCTGTTTTGGATAACTCACATAGCCAAGCACGTGCGCAAATCCTGGTGCATCATAGTAATCACGTTTAGGCACATCTTCCATTGTTGATGCACGAATGCCCTCATCTACCGAAAGTGCCCGTGTTTCTGGAAATACATTTTTTACTAATTGCAATCCATTGCGATCATAAAAGACGCCTCGATTTGCAAAAATTGGTTTCTGATCAAGACTATTCTTTTCACTTTTTTCAAAATAGGTTTGTCCGTGTACCAATTGCAAAAGCGTTAATTTGCCAACACCAACACTTCCTAATATCAAAAAAATAATACCGAGCGTGATGATTGTCTTTTTGCTAATCGATTGTCCTATGCGACCCTCAAATTGATGTGTGTCAAATTCAGGTAAATTTTTTGCATCAATAAAAATTTCGTCAGGCTCAACGAAATCTGTTCTTATTCTCCTTTTTTTTCTGAATCGTATCATTATGTTCGTTTTCGCACTGTTCTACGTACTATATACACAACCGTAATACTCACGACGGCAATTAAAAAGGTAAGAGATCTGAAACCAAACAGTTGTCCGTCTGTTGCACTAAAAAAAGCATCGTGTACAAGTGCGATAATAGCTCCTTCGATATACAGGGGTAGAAGCAGGCAAGCGAGTATAAGTAGCGCAATAAATAACCAATAAGGCGCAAGAAGTAATGCGCCGATTACACAAATGGTGGCGATGATTCGTAATACCATTAACGCATTATACAGTTTTTATAAAGAATTGAAAAAGTTTACCTCCACACCATAACAACCTTATGAGGCGAGAGATTTCTTTATTCTAAGAGAAAGTTGTTTCCACACTTTTGCACGCAACTTAAGATTATGTTCACGTTTCCTCGCCTCATCCTCAACGGAATAGGCTTCTGCGTATACGAGTTTAAGTGGTCTCCTAAATCTAGTTGATTCCACTTTTCCTGAATTATGTTCTCCCAATCTACGTTTCAAATCGTTCGTTGATCCAATGTACAAATTATCGTCTTTTAAACTTTTTAAAATATACAGCGAGAACATAATTCTTAAGGTTGTTTGGTGTGGAGGTTTATCTTGAACGAATAAACAAGACAATTGCTCGAATACCCATATAGATAAAGAGTGCGCTTATGCCATAAAACAAAAATTTATTTGAGAAAAACATTGTCCCAAGATTGAGAAAAAATAATCGTACCTGTTCAAATGGTTTTGAAAACGCAGATTTTGCATCTACGGTGTGTTGACCGACATTGCCTTCATATTTAGCAATAGCATTATCTCCTGTACTATCTGCAGCTTCTTTTATTTCTTGATCAATTATTTGAGATTTTAATGTATTGCGATTTGTACTCACCGCAAGCGCAGTATCACTTCTAAATTTTTCTATACCAGAAAAAACAGCCTCAGCAACTTTTCTAATAGGCGCGGGGATGAATGAGGCAGCTTTCTCTTGAGCATTGTCTACCTGATTAAGTACTTCTGTTGCTGTGGTTGGAAGTGTTTCTTGTACCTCTGTTTGTGTCGGTGTGTTTCCAACTGTTATTTTCTTACTTTCAATAGTGATAGGGGTACTGCTAATTGACTCTTTTACTCCCTGCGCATTAATTCGAGAGAGTTTTGCAACAGTGATAGAAATAACATGTTCCCCTGGAATTACTTTCCAATCAAACGAAAGAGTTTCTACGGTACGAGGTTTGATGGTGAATTGTTTTTCACCCAACAATACAGACCTATCATAAAAAGAAATAGTCCCCGTAAGATGACTCGGTTCTTGATTAAAAAGTGCTGTATAAATAGAAACGGTCTGCCCTTCCGTAAAAGTGTCACTTGAAAACCAAAGCGGTTGTTCGATAAACGAAATAGAACCCGCTCCAAAAGCAATATGGGTAGATAAAAAAGTGCTGACTAAAATAATTGTTACAAAAATTTTTTTCATAATGTATTAAGATAAGTATACCATCTTTATTGTACTAGCAAGTAATAAAAATCGATGTTTATTTATTTCTACTCATGATAAGCTTGATAACTCCTGGAAGCATCGAGACAATAATGAGTCCAATCACGATGGGTAATACATACGCGTCTGCATTTGGTACTGTTTTTCCTAAAAAATAACCAAAGAGACACATCGAGAGTGTCCACAATGCACCACCAACAACATTGTAAAAAAAGAAAAGCGAGTACTTCATTCCTCCGATACCGGCAAATAATGGCGCGAATGTGCGAATGATTGGCATAAATCGCGCAAGGACAATGGTTTTTGCGCCGTGTTTTTCATAAAAAAGTCGTGCGCGCTCTACATATGATTTTTTAAAAAAGAAAGATTCTTCTCGAGCAAAAACCGCAGGACCATATTTTCTACCAATCATGTACCCCGTACTATCGCCAATCACGGAAGCGGTAAAAGCGATGACGATCACCCACACAATATGTAAATTACTTGTGAACGCCAAAAATCCAGCAACGAATAATAAACTATCTCCTGGGAGCATCACCCCAATTAAAAGTCCTGTCTCTGCAAATACTGCTAAAAAGAGACCGACGTAACCAGTTGCAGTGAGAATAGTTGTTGGATCAAGAAATGACATATATAAAGTATATCATTTTGTAGCTCTTTCTGTTGTGTGACAAAAACGGTAGACTGTACTCATGCACACAGAACATATTTTTATTTCAGGAGCTTCACGTGGACTTGGTAAGGCTTTCCTTGAAACATTTCTCACAAAAAATCCAACAGCACAAGTCTTTGGTTTTTCTCGCACACCTGGTGATATGGAGCAGCAAATGATTACTGAACAGCCGCAGTGGCAAGGACGCCTTCATATCAGCGCAGGCGATGCAAGTAAAGAGGAAGACATTAAACGATTGCTCGGCGAAGCAACAGATTTTTTTAACGCACCTATTGATGGGCTTATCTTAAATGCTGGTAATTTTTTATTTGATGAAAACTTAACCGATGATACTTCAAAAAAAGCACTCCACGATCTTAATGTCCGAGGAAACACTTCACTCGTTGAACAAACACTCGAACAAAAACAAGACCACCCCCTTCGAATTGTCTTTGTAAGCTCTACGGCTTCTCTCGCAGAAAAGCGTGGTGAGGCATTTCCTTCAAGTAACGAATACGGCAAAACAAAAGCAGAAGTTGATGCATATTTACGAACACTGCATGAGACAGCAGAGCATGTACACATTGCACTCCTCTATCCAGGACCATTTGGTGATTCTGCACAAAAAATAGCCGACCATCCTGACTTTGGTGACACGTGGGCAATTGATGAAAAACTGGTAGCAGAAATGGGAGTACAATTATTCAACCAACTTAAAACAGAAAAATTTGCCGAAGGAATTATTCTTTCAGAAAAACATTTTTCTATTGAACATGGTTTTTTCAAAAAAGAAGATTTAGAGGCACAAGGTATTATGGTGCGTTTTATTCCTGAGGCACAATCAAAATATCTTACGAGGAAAAAGAACGAGAACACTAACGAACTTCGAGAAAATAAAAAATAGTTCTAATTAAAGTATACTCCCCCATCACATTTTTGTAAAAAACGGTGAGATGTATTATATCTCGTATTTCTTCTCAATATCTAGAATAATATCTTGTTCTTCCGGCGTAAGTTTTTTGTCATATTTCAACTTCTTGATTATCGCCATGCGCTTGATGACATCGGATTTTAAGAATTTTAACACTTTGTTTTTTTGCTGTTCTTCTTCAAGAAATGCTTCGCCGATAGTGCGACGTAATACATGATATTTGCGACCGAAATGTATTACCAAGAGAAGCAAAAGCAACATACTAGCACCAAATACAGCCATGGCAATAGGACTGCTATACCACGGCAGAGGTGCTTGTACGATAACAGGAGAGGATACTACAGGTAGTACAGGCGACACAGTAATAACTTCTTCAATTGGCAATTGAATTTCTTCTGGTGTCGTTGACTCTTCTATCACCTTCGGTTCTGCAACAGGACGAGCTGTCAACGAGAACACAGCACTTCCAAGTGACGAGATGACTTCCGTTCCTTGACCATCGTTTGCTAAAACTGAACCACGTCCGAATACCACGCTTGCACTACCAGCAGATGCTTTGGTTTTGAAGGTAATGGTGATAATTTTTCCATTTGCACCTACATATCCAGGATTAAATATCACGCCTTCAAACGAAACACTCCCCGCACTATTTGAGAATGAAGGAAATCCTGGTGACCAAAAACTGACAATCGAATTTGATTTTGAAATCGAAACAACTTGCAATTTATCATTGGGAAAAGTAATCGTTCCAGAAACAGCATTGATAGATTGTGTTGGACTGACGACGGAAACTGAAACAGAAAACGTACTCCCTTCGGTATAGGTACCAGATGCAGGCGAGAAATTCAAATTTGCCGCATGTGCATGCAGTGCGATGAGTGAGAGGAATAGAAAAAGTGCAATAATACTTATTTTTGCTTTCATGATGTGCTGTTCTCTTTATGATATCGCACAACAGCGCGATATACCAGTACACAAACAACAAACAACGCGAACAGTGGAATAAGAAATACTGATTTTGAAGATGTAGATGGCGTTTCTGCTGTGCTGATGTAATAATTTCCTGCAAGATCAACTGCTTTTACTTTTACTATTCCTTTTATTTTTTGATCAACAAGCAAATACGGACTCACTGCACGTGTCCATTCGAGATCACCTTCTTTCACTTCATAAAAATCAATCCCCGTTTGTTTGTCGGTAGTAGCGAAGACAACAACAAACTTGTTCGCGTAAAGATTTGGATCACGCATAATGGTTGGAGTAAACGTTTCGGGTGTAATCGTGTCATTACTTGCAACAGTGCGTCCGGATCCTTCAGTACTAAATGCAATCCTGAGTGCTGTCGATTGTGCTGGAATTTCAGTACCTAGTCCATCATTACCGTAGAGGTGCACATCAGTAAATTGGAGTGTCCCGACACCTGCTTGCTCTACACGAAATATAATCGTGACAATAGTACCTGGTAAATCTTTCCCTGTTGTCGCGTCAATCACTGATGTATACCCACCCGGCATAATCCCAGAAAAAACAACTGCATTGCCTGACACATGCGGTGCCTCTACCCATCCCGTAACAATGGAATTTGCAGAAAGCACTCGAACAACAGAGAGCGTCGTATCATCAAAGGTAATATCGCCCGTAATAGCATTTACTTGTGCATCTGGACGCGTAAGCACAACAGTTACCGCAAATTCATCACCGACACCAAGCGTTTGTGTGGGTGTTTGAAAAAGAATTTCTGAAGCATGTACTGATAACGTCACTCCAAAGAAAAGGAATGTACTTACTATAATGCAACAGGTGATTGTAATTAATTTTTTCATAGTGTATCTTTTTTCATAAATTGGTATCTAACCAAACTACCCGGGTCCCGGGGTAGTAGAAGTTGGCAATGCGCGAAGCGCGCTCCGACTCATGTCGGAGCCTTGCCAACTTTCACTACCCCGTCCAGTAAAACGCAAGAATACTAAAATCAACAATGCTCACTGAACGGTCAGTATTTAAATCCACGTTTTGTGGTGGTGCTGGACGACGATACCAGAACGCCATAATAGAAAAATCAAGAAGGTTGACTCGACAATCATTATTGATATCTCCTTTTCCTGGACAAAGCACGTTTTTTTCAATCGTCGTATTTCCTACGGAGAAGGCGAGCGCATTACTGTATGAACTTGTTTCGTTTGTTAGGGTTGTTGGCAGTGTCGCTTTTGATTTTGTACTATGACTACCATATTCTAGTGGCATCGTATTTAAATTGTACAAATAGGCACCACTTGCATCTGAGGGTACTGAGGCAAAAATTTCATGACTTGAATGCACTTCAATAGACACCGAAGCATTTGGAGTTGTTTTACCAAAAATAGTAAGCGTCTCACCGCGTTTTACTTGTTGTTTATTGATTGCGATGGTCGGTGCCAAGAAAATACCAGAGACAGTCGTCGTTACACTTGCAGTAATTAAGATGGGAATAGTGAACAGTGTTGAACGACGCCCTTGTCCATCTTCACTCAAAATAGAAAATGTGTACGTGCCACTTGAAAGTCCTGAAACAGAAACAGAAAATTTTGCATCAGGGCCAGCTATCGTATTAATAATTTCTTGTCCATCTTTCAAAACAATAACCCGCGAAAGCGGATATGCTCGCCCAGAAAAAATAACCGAGGTAGGAGATGTATCGCCACCCCCACCCCCACCTCCTCCACCTCCTCCACCAACGACTCCCGGCACGGTAGCAGAAACAGTAACAGACACGTCCCCAAATGAAGTAAGAGGATACACAAGGAGTGCGCAAGCGCACAACAAGCACATCTGTAAAAACAACGTACGCGTATTGTTATTTTTCTTTTTCATGAGCGTTTTCTGATTCACGCTTCATCATGGTTCGCGCTTGTTTGATAACCCATCGATTGTATCGTCGGATCATCATGCGACTTATAAAAAAGAGCACGAGTGCCGTGATGAGCGACACAAGAGAAAGATGCCACGGAAAAACCCAAAACGCGAATGTACTAGTTGCTACTTCATTTTTTGTTCCATAAGAAAGTGCCATTGTTGCGCGATACCGTCCAAATGCAAAATTACGCCACTCATATTGCGCTTTGGTAAAAAAATTTCCCTGGCGTATATCTTCTTTTGGTGTTGCCCCGTCTTTCCCTTCCCACACAGTTTCGAATTTTCGAATACTTCTCGGTAAGATATTTCCTTCTACTGGATTACCTGAAATTTTTTTTGCCACCATGCCGAACGTATTCTTGATTATCACATCACCTGTCGGTTTGATACGATCATCACCAGCGTTCTGAAACCGATATTGAAACGAAATTGGAAGCGCGGTAAAAAATGTGCGTGCGTCTTTTGTTGAGAATTCCAAAATACCTCCCTCTTCATTAATTTCACCGTTTACCCGAAGCAGTACAAGTAGACCCATCTTTGTACCGATAGCCACTTGACCTGATGCAGCATCTGGTGCAACAGTCCCCCAAAAAATAGAAGCGAAATGACCACCTGGATTTGCATCGCGCGGAATCGTAATCTGTATCGGCACGATAATTGATGTCTTTGCAGGAACGGTAACAGAGGAAGGAGCACTCATCCATGTACCGAGATCGTCTGTAGCATCAACAAATGACGGACTTCCTGTCTCTCCACGTGTTTCAAAATTTGCATACGACACATAATAAGTCGCGGGCACATTCTGCTCGTTAATAAGCGTCATCTGCTGTGAGAGCACCTGACCGGGATTACCATTAATCTCAAGTCGAATAGGCGTAATGGTGAGCGCATGAGTACGATGTATTGGTAACAAGACAGCAACGAATGCCACTATAAGAAAAAGTGTTGCTGTACTGAAAACTTTTTTCATAAGTTAAAACGTGCCTGAAGCGATATAGGTAATTGCGGTCGAATATGAACCTGCTGGTGTGGTTGACGCAATGTTCGCAACATAGGACACGATAAATCGGCAATCAGCAGCAGCACTCATGCTCGTCAAATTTGTCGTCGTACTTGCTACAAATTTATAAGCGTCCGCGGTGTTATAGTTCGCTGCTGGTGTACAGGTTGCACCGGAGTTAGTTGTCGCATCAGACCCAATGTTTGGTGTTGCATTATCTTTTAGATTTACCCCAAAACCAGCAGTACCCGGACTTGATGCTGCACTAGAATACACCGCAATGGTATTGGCACCTGAAGTGAGTGTCGCACCATTATATGTTAAGAGAAATCCACCACCAGCATTGGTGGCAATATCGATTTGGTTCGTTCCCGTACCCGCGGCACTAGTAGAGAGCGTACCGAGCGATACTGAAGCAGAATCAATAGCGAGTGTAAGTGTTGGATTCACGGTTGCTGACACGGTCACAACTGCATTAGTTTCAATAACAATAGCTGCACTACCGCTATCTGTATCGTTCACGCCGTTTGTAATAGAAACAAGTGAGGAGTTCGTATCAGCGTTTGCGTTAGTAAGCGCACCTGTGCCCCCTGTTGCTCCTTTAATAACAAAAGTGGTTGCTGTCGTTGCAGCAGACGTTGTCCACCCTGTACATGTTGTAATGACAAAGGTGCTGGTTGCTGCGGTAATGTTCACAATATAATTGTCTGCCGAAGATCCGGAACAAGATGCGGCACCTGTGCCAACAGAAGCAGGAGCTGCTGCACTTCGCACGTTATCTGTAAATGCAAAATCAGTAGTCTGCCATGTACCCGAAGCGACAATATCTGCTTGCACAAAATCAACCGTAATAGTTGCATTTAATGCTGTTGTACTTCCAGAAGCCAGTGTCCACGTAAGGGTATGGTCAGCAGCAGTATTTTTTGCTTGCGTACTCATCGTATCTTTAACGCTCGTGAGCGCTGCGGCAAAAACAATATTCGGAAAAATACCTGAGGTAAGAAAGATGACCCCGATAATAAGAATCGATGAGATAATTTTGTTTTTTGTTACTAAAATAAATTTCATAAAATATGCTATCTGGTATTGGTTTAATTATATAGTATTTTATTTAAAAACATTGAAAAGTTATACACAGAAATTAAAAATTTCCGGTAAGTATATACGTAATCATTGTCTGATAAGAACCAGCCGGTGTCACTGATGAAATATTTGATTGGTAATGCATATTTATGGTATCGGACGTCACTGCTCCTGTTGAACTTGCAAGAGTCGTTGTTGTATTATCAACATATGTCCATTTTGGTGTCGCATGATTATAATTTGTCGCCATTGCGCCAGTATCACTTCCTGTAAGTGCTCCAGAAATTCCAAATTGTGCAGTTCCAGGAGTCCCTCCTGTGGCAAGCGCTGTTCCGACAGCAATCGTATTTGCACCGGATGTTAGTGTCGGTCCTTTATACGTGAGCGTGTATCCGTTTGTTGCATTTGTCGTGACGACAAAGCTATGCGCAACAGAATCAGAACTAGAACCAGAGGTGTCTCCTGTCGCATATCGTACCGCACCTGACGTCAGAGGGCCAAAACCAATCGTGTCATCAGAGTTTGAAAACGTAATGGTGGGCACAACAGTTCCCCAACAGGATCCGTTGTTGCCACTGTTAGTAAAATTCGTTAGCGGATCAACGGTCACTGAACCAGAATCACACGTACTGTCTTTCACATCCACATAATCAGCGGAGGCCGTTCCTGTCGGATGAAAATGCCATGCAGTTGGCGTCGCATCGGAATAGAGTTTGATAAGCGCAGCAGCATGCCCAGTTGCCGTAAATGTATTCGTAATTGTATACACAGGCGCACCGGAAGATGCAAAATTAACTTCTTTCGCGGCAGAGTGCGTGATCGTAAGATTGTAAAAAGATGTCGTACCAGAAATTGTTGCGGTTGTGCCACCGTTGAATGTCACTGTCGAAGTGTCCGCGGTAAATGTTCCTGCATTTGTCCAACTACCTGTTACGGTAACTGCGGAAGTGCGCGCACGGAACGTACCTGATGCACCAATCGTAAGCCCGACCGTAGTAACGGTATATCCTGATCCATTGACCGTATCAAGTGTTCCGCCATTTACGGTGAGTGTGCCGGTGACTGTTGTCGTTGCATTCAAACTTTTTGTACCACTTGTTGAAATGGTTAAGTTCACGTATGTTTTCGAACTATCCACTGTCTGCGTGCCACCCAAATTATAATCAACTGTTGAACCAGCATTCAAATTCACCGTGCCGAATCCTGCAGAATAACTTCCTGCGAATGTCGACGCCCCAACAGCGATTGTCGCATTTGAAACGGTGAGCGTATTCGTACCGGAACCTGTCACCAGATACGTACTTGGATCAAATGTCCCTGCAGACACAGTCATTGTCTTACTACTTGAAACTGAAATCGCAGCACCGAGCGTTTTCGTACCAGTTCCGGAGAATGTGAGTGTATTAAAATCGAGTGCTCCAGAATTTATAGTAGCAGAACCATTCCCAGAAAAGACTGTTGTCGATGTTCCACCTGCAGTAAATGTACCCGCATTTGCAAGCAGTGTGCCGGAGGTTCCCGTGATTGTAAATGTAGAATTTCTAATCAGAAGACTTGAACTAGCAGCAATACTGACGGAACCCGCCGTGAGAGGGTAATTCAAAGCACTTCCTGTATCGAGAATTGAATATCCTGAACTAGTGCCACTCAAAGTGACCGCACCCACAACAGTAAGCCCAGCAGAACCATAGGTTACCGTATTTGAATAAGCGACTCCACCTCCAGAAGGGTTTACCGTGAGATTTCCATTTATTGTAACTGCTCCTGCTGAAAATGTAGCGGTTCGTGAAGCCGTCATTACGGGTGCGACAGTCACATTTCCATATGTTGGCGTTGGAGATAATACCGTGTTTCGATTATTGTTATAATAAATAGTCGAAGTCGCCGCTAAAGTAATATTTGCATTTGTATAGTTTGCTGGAAAAACAGCAGCGATGTTCGTATTTCCTGCTGCACTATTACATGTCGCATTTGTTGAAGCAATTGTCCCAATCACACAAAAACCAGCACCGGCATCTACTTGAAATGTTCCATTTGCTGTACCAGTAACTCCATATTCTGCAGCATTAAACACGCCTTTTTGTACATAAAATTTATTACTAGCATCAGTGCTCGACATAGTAATTGCTGCGCCAGAATTTATAATAGTCGCATCAGCATTTATTGTTATTTTATGATATGAAAGTGAACGAGAACTAAATATAGGTGTCCCTGATGCACTTGTCACAACAAATTCAGCTGTTCCTACGTTATAGACACCGTTCGCACCTTTCGTAAAAAGTGTACCAGATGTGCCGTTTAAAGTAATAACTGAGGCATTTGGTGTAAATATTGCTGTTGAAAGATTGGCGACTTCTAAAAATCCTGCGGTAATAGCATAACTGCTTCCCGAAACAGTATCGAGAGTACCATTTGTAATTAATACTTTTCCTGCAACATTTGCAACAATCGCACCACCAAGTACAAAAGTCTCTGCGGCATTAACCGTCACATTATAATACGTTGCACTCAAGACAGTCGTATTGCCACCTGTATTATTTCCTGTGTAGGTGACAGTTCCTGTCCCTGCACTAAATGTCGCCGAATTTACAAATGGTGTTCCAGTTGTACCAGAAAGTGTAATCGCATACGAACTCGCTGCAAAAGTACCACCACTTATAGTAAAGACATTACTCACCGTCATAGCGACACCAAGCGTTTTTGTGCCGGTACCGGAAGAAGTAAGATTAAAAAATGTTGCTGTCGTACCACTTAAAACTGTCGCATCACCATTACCGGAAAGGGTCACGGTCGATGGTGTTATTGGAGCAGTCCATGTACCACTATTTGAAATAAGTGTGCCACTTGTTCCTGTCACAGTAACTAAAGAACCGCGGATGGTTGTTGTTGATCCTGTGCCAATGACAATATTATTAAATGAGAGCGCATAGTTTGAACCACTAGCTGTATCGAGTGTCCCAGTGGCAGAAGTTGTCCCTGTCACAGTGAGTGTACCAGTGATTGTCGTGGTACCAGAGAGTGTGAGCGTGAGCGATCTGACAGATGCTGATGATGGGTTGACGGTCAAATTATTACCAACATTGAACGCGGTACCTGCAGTGTATGTACGTGAGGTCGTCGAGATAGCTGGTGTCATCTGCAAATTATAAAATGCACTACTACCGGTAAACGTACCAGATAAAAGAGTAATCGCTGCTGCACCACTAAAGGTAACGGTTCCTGTTCCTGCATTAAACGTGCCATTGTTGGTGAAGGCTGTTCCCGACGTCGTGCCAATCGTGAGTGTGTTCGAACCGCCGTACAGTGTTGCGCCGTTATTGATCGTGACACTTGTCACCGCTTGTGTACCAACATTCACCGTCATATCAGAACCACTAACAATAGTCACCGCATCAGCAGTAGTTGGTTCGTGGCCACATGACCACTTACTGGTGTCACTCCAGTTACCACCACCTGACTGAGAACTGCACGCTGCATCAGATGCGATCTGCCAGTTGCGAAATTCTTCGAACGAAATTGCGCTATTGGTGTCTGTTAATTTTATTTTACCGAGCAAATAAAATTCTGGACTAATGTCTGGCGCATTAAAATAATATCCGAGTGTCACTTCTTGCCCAGCAAGAAGTGACACATTCCATGAAATAATTTTAGTATCACCTTCTCTTTCAATATTGTCATATGGTAAACCGACATCCGACGATATGATTTCAAAGCTTGCCGGTACACGTTCAGTGACAGTTCCAGACCACGCGTCATCCGAAGAAACATTAATAGACATTGCGTATGCTACGACCGGATAGATACGCGTCGGTCCTGTGCGACTGACGATAAAAGGAAACGCAGCAGAAACGACAAACGAATCTTGAATTGTTTTTGTACCATTTCCTGTTGTCGCGGTGAGGGTCATAGTATACGTACCAACACCACCGACACGATAATAGCCATAATAATCTGGCACATTGATCACATTATCCGGCCCACACATTTCTTCACGCACAATAGATCCATCTCTAGTGTCCAACTGAGTCACCGCACCGCTTGGTGTCGTAATAGCAAGCGTAAGATCAGCATCACAAACAGTATGCCCTTGATCAGTGAGCACGCCCATTTGTAAATACGCAGTGTCACCTGGTTTGTACAATGATTTATCTGTATTGATAGCAAGCACGCCCCAGGTAAAATCCTGTTCGGACACAATAATAGCGTCTGGCGTTGTCATAGAAACCCTGAGGATATAGGTACCAGGACGAAATGATCGCGACGGCCGTTCAATAGACACTTCTTGTTGTGGTACACCATCAGTAATATTGGTACTCACCGTAGCAACAATATCAGTCAGTTCTCCATCTGCATCCAATACCACGGCTTGCGTAGGTGGCACAATTACATCTTCCGCAAATGCTTTTTTGGTTACAAAAAACGATGGTGTTTTTTTATGAGTGATAGTCGTGTACCGCGGGCGAGGTGCATCTGGTACAACTATCTCGGTTGTCGCGATTGTTGGTATTTTTTTAGTGATCGTTTGATGTAGTAGAGAAATAATATCACTCGATTTTGATTCTGGTGCTGGTGCTGCATCATCGGGCGCGATTGGTACAATCGGTATTTCATCAGGAATGAGGATGTCTTCTTCAAGAGGAATAGTTTCTCCGGACGAATCCGCTGGTAGTGGTGCTTTTGGAAGCATTTCTTCTAACACATCAGGAATCGCGGGTATAAACATCGGCGCATCTGGTTTATTTAAAAGTTCAGCAAATACGCCTTCTGTGTCTTCAATCACTTTTGCATCACCTTTTTCTATGAGACCAGCAATTTCAATTGCCGAAAGTGCAGGGTCACGAACAGTAAATGTCGGCGCATCTTGTGCACTAAAATCAGTGACGCCAAAAATCATACTCGATGCATCCGTAAGCGCGATTGTCGGCGCAATAACAGGAGGCGCTATTTCATATTCGACTTCTATATACGCACTATCTAAATACACAACAGGAGGTGTATCTATGGTAGCTAACGTAGCAATTTTTATTTTAATGTTTGATATATCTCCAGATTGTATAATAGCGGGGTCATCGATTTGAAATGTTGCATCTTCCCAATGAGCTCCACCTACCGTACCTATTTTTTTCCAAGTAAGCTCATCGAGACTGTACGACACTTCTAGAAAATCATCAGCAACCGCAACTTCGGACACTGATTCCTCTCCTCCCGGAACAGGAACAATATCGCCTTGTTCAGCTGTATCGCTTGGCACTATTTCCTCTGTAACTTCTAACGGAATATCACTTACAACTTCCTCTTGGACAACTGATTCTACGGGAGTATCTTCTGCATATACTACCTGTGGCTTGAACGAATTCCACAAAAATGTTTGCACAGCACCATCAGGAGGTGTAGGATTTTGTTCCTCCACAGGAGTCTCGGATGCATCAGGACCAGGAAGTGTTTCTTGTGGTGATTCTTTTTGTTCCGTTGTATCTTGAAGAACTTCGTCGCTTGATGACTCGGACGGTGGAACTTCTGATGACGGAGTAGCCTCGGTATCTGTATCTGAAATTTCGTGTGTTTCTCCACCCTCTACTTCAGGAATCGTATTAAATGGTTCTTTATCAGGAAGCGCGTCATCCGTCAAAAGCCATGACATTTTCACCACTATTTTTTGAGGAGTTGCATCGAGAGGAATATCTCCTTTAAAATCAGCACAGGTAATCTCTCCTGTACTATTAGCAAGAAATGCTGAATTTTCTTTTGAAAAAGTCTGACCTCCTTCAAATACTTGAGCAACGCCTGATGCATATTCAGGATGTTCCCATCCACCAGCACAAGTGCTTGCATAGAAATTTACTTTTGTTACATCTGCGCGAATTTTATAGCCAAATACAATGACAAGAAGTAGCACTCCCCCCACCATAATACTTAGTGGCAGTTTATATTTATTTTTTACATGACGATGATGTTGGCGAGGAATATGTACAAATCCATGATGAGACATGCGAGGGAAAAGAGAAATCTTTTTTTCTTCGTGCATCGACAAAGAGGCACCAGTATTAATATGATGGTGCTTTTTTTTAGACAAACCAAATAAGCGCTTCGTGCGCATAGTCAATCTTTGTACCAAGCTTGACATAGTCTTATTCTAGCAAAATAAAAAACTCTTTTTGGTGGTATATCCACACAATCTATTTGTTTTTATATTTTTTAATGAGTGCCAATTTTTCAGCACGAGACAATCGCTTTAATAAAGCCTCCTGTTTGCGAGCTTTCGCATACGTTTTTACTTTTTCGGAGTACACAAGTGTCACCGGCCGGCGAATTTTTGTATAATGCGCACCGTTTTTTAAATTGTTGTGCGCATGCAGTCGCTTCTCTAAATTATTCGTGGAACCGACATACAATGTCTTGTCGGCACATTGGAGTATGTAGATGAAATACATACTACATTCTTGTGTGATCAATTTTATTGGTTTTAATATCAATCAAACCAACTGCCATTGATAATTTCTTACGCTTAGCTTCCAATAATTCCAATTGCTCATCGGTAATAGTTGTTTCTTTTTTCAAAACTTCATATTTTGCAATGATAGGAATGAGCGCTTTTCTTGCTGGTTCTCGAACAGGATGATTGGGAGCATCTTCTACCTTAAGTTCAGTAATCGCAAGGAGTGCCTCCAAAGGATGTTCCTTCTCAAAATCGGCCATCATCGTTTCAAATTCGACAATTTCCAGCCCAGTTTCTTTTGATTCTGTTGTACTTGTTTGTTCAAGGGATGCTGTATTACTTTCTTCTTTATTTTTTACTTGCAACACCGCAAGTGCTTCTTTTTCTTCATCAATCGTTACTTTTTTTGAATCTTCCCATACTCCTGTTTCCTCGTTATACATACTAACCACTTCTGTGCCTGTTGGCATCCCGTCTTCATAATAATAAGCATTAATAGACGTTGATCCTTCTATGGCACCACCACTGTTTAAAAGCCGTCCTTTTCTTGTATATTGATATTCCGTTGTTTTGCCTTCTCCTCCTTCTACGGTAACCTCAAGGACTGCAAGTCCATGCTCGTCAGATTTTTCACGAGTCACCTCCTTGCCTTCTGCAAAACGACCAATGGTCGCCAAGACTTCCTCTTTGGTAAAAATGCGATCTCCTCGTTTTTCAAAAAAATTTTGTTCGTTTTCCATAAATGGAGTATAGCATTTTTAATGATTCGTTAGTCCAAGTCGTCGCAACACGCTAATTGCATTTTTGTGCATCTTTAGTCCGTCGCTCGAACCCGTGCATTCTTCAATGACATACGTAAAAAATCCTTTGTCGAATGATTCTTGCGCGGTTGCGTAGACACAACTTCCGGTATCAAATCCTACAATGTGTACTTCCTCAATTTTATTTTTCTTTAGTAAAGCCTCGAGTTTTATATTGCCTTTAAACGTAGATCGGGTAGTCTTTTTCACCTTTACCACTTTTTTTCCTTTCAATAGCTCTAGCCCCCATGGTGCGGTCGGCTCGTACGGAAATGTCCACTTGGTCTGTTTATCCCAGAGCGATCCTTTTTCTGCATGAAATGTTGCCTCGACGTACAAATCATATGTTTCTTGAGCAAAAAGTGATCTTAGATTTTTCTCAAATGATTTGTCCCAACGCTTAATGAATCCGTGCTGAATATCAACGAGAATGAGCGCTCTTTTTCTATCTGATTTTGGAAGTTTTATTTTAGACATGGATTATTTTTTCTTTACAGTCATCTCAAACCATCCCGGATCAACTTTTTTGATGATTGTTTGCATTAATTATTTTTTCTCTTGAATCGGCCACTTTGTTAAATCTATTTTAGAAATATCGGCCTCAACTCTTAATATTAATTTAGATAAACCTTTCTTTGTTGTAAAATCAATCAAATATTTATATCCTATATTTTGGCTTGTGTGAGCTATTGCTGAATTGGGTTTTGATTTTTCTGGTGGCGAGATTTCATAAGGGGACTTCATTAAAAAAAGACTGGACTCGTAATGATGTAAATAATTTTCAGATTCAAAAAAAGATTCATGTTGAACCCATTCCGTATTTTTTACCTGTAATTTTTTACTATATTGAGCGGTAAAAATGTTGCCACTAAAAACAGCTACGGGCAAATAAATTTTACGGACATTTATCTCTTTATTTGAATCAACAAAATCAACAAGTGCCTTTGGTAATTTTTCAAGACATGTGTCAATCTGCATTGAGGTTGATTTTTTCTTAGATTTACCCCTGATAATGTGATTCTGCGCCAACTGCGATGAATAATCTAAAACAGAAAAGTGATTAAATATCTTTGTCTTACTATTATCTATAGCTTCTGGTGTATGTTTTAGATACTGATAATATCGCGATGGTCTCTTATCAGAACAGATAAAAATCCAGTCATCAATTAAACTTTGCTTGCACTCTATTACTAAAACTAAAAGAACTTCTCCGACTTTCTTTGTTGCAATTATATCAATCTCTCTATTTTTGTCTTCATCATAATCATGAAAATATTTATTTACCCCAACACTATAGCCTTTTTTTGCTAAAAGCTCTGCAACTTCCATTTCAAGAATAAAACCTGTTTTTGTTAAAAATTCCTCGATATTCTGCACACTTGTTTTTAATTGTTCCTTCTTTAACATAATTTACATTTAAAACTATACGTTAAGGTTAAACCTAGACTAGCAACTTCGAAATTCTCTTACTTTTCGATTTCCGTTCAAAAATTCAACATCATCTGTACAAAGCTGGGGGATTAGGACTCGAACCTAAATATTCTCCTTCAAAGGGAGAAGTCCTGCCGTTAGACGATCCCCCAGCTCTACACACATGACACATTACATAGCTTCTACTATCCCCTTGGTCCATCCTGCAACTTTACGAACAAGTTCAGAGCTTCGACCGACAATGACTCGTAATAATCCGTAGTATTGATCACCAACATTTTTTCTGTTTGTAGTCTGTACTTTATTGGTCTTAAAATATACTTTTTTCAAAGATTCTCTTGGAAATCCAGTTATTTTCTGCCAATAACTAATAACCTCTTCAAGCCTTCGTTTATGGTCTTTGTGAAAATATATTTGGAATCCTATCATATTTTTAGGTACTTTGGCTATATCAGTGAGCCATTTCAAAAATACTCGTATCATCTTCGGATCCATATTACTAAAGACTAATCGGGAGCCAGGACACCACTCTTTTTCTTTGGAACCCTCGGCCCAGTATAAAATAGTACCTATTAAGAAGAGTTCTCTTTTTGAAATCTTGCCAATTTCAGCTTTAGCGGTATTTATTATTTTCTTTTGAAGTAACACGCGTATATTGTGCTTTGCTAGGGCACCTCGTTTCTGTCCGGCGATTCTTGCGTCAGTAATTCGTTGCTTCTGATGAATAGCCATACCGACATCATGAAGCCAGAGCGTGAGGGTTGATTTTGCAACAGGAATCACCGAAAGAATTTCAGCATAGGTCTTCCCATTTTTCCGCATCGCAATCGCTTTTCTTTTTTCCTCTTCTTTTTTAATCATAAGAAATAGAAATATACACTAGGTAGGATACAGGTAGTATAACCTGTATCCTATGTACGGTTATCCACAGCGAAATATCCCCTCCGCCTCGAGGACTCGGCACCTCCCCTTTTATAAAAGTGGAGGAAAGTTACGCAGAGAATAATTCCATGGTTGCAAGTTCGAGAGGGAGAAGTGGGAGAGGTGAATGTTTTACTTGTTGGGATGCAGATAAAAAAAGTTCAAGGGTTTTTGAGGTAAGACGAGGGCTTTTGGTATCAGCAGAGTTTTCGGCGAACTGCACTTCCCTCTCGCTGTGCGATTTTTTGAGTTCAGCAAAGTAACCTTTCGCATAGCGCGCAGCCAAGATGAGACGTAATTTACCGAGCAATAATTCTACAAACAATCCAGCATCGCCGCCTGCTTGTTCGAATTGGTGAAGTGCAGAGAGTGCATCATCAAGCGAATCTTGCGCGAGCGCGGTGATGTATGTTTCTATCACTTCCACTTGTGGTGCACCAAGGACTTTCGCGGCGTCATCAATATTCACCTTTTTCCCATCCGTACTCGTTAATACTTTTTGCAATAATCCGAGCGTATCGCGAAATGAACCGTCACCAAGTGTTGCAATAAGCGCACTTGTTTCTGCATCAAGCGTATAGCCTTCTTTTTTGGCAACATCCATCGCGAGTTTTGCAAGGACCGTTTCTGTTGGAGCCGTAAATCGGTACGTCTGACAACGAGAAACAATAGTCTCCGGCACTTTTTCAAGTTCGGTGGTACAGAGAATAAACACGACATGTGCAGGTGGTTCTTCGAGTGTTTTCAGAAGTGCACCCCATGCTTCTTTGGTGAGCATGTGCACTTCATCGATAATGTAGACTTTGTATTTTGAATCAAATGGCAATGTACGAACGCCATCGCGAAGTTCGCGAATATCATCGATACCGCGGTTTGATGCTGCATCCATTTCGGTTATATCGTTCGGATTTGTTTTAAGTTCGTGGGCAATGATGCGTGCAATCGTCGTCTTACCTACTCCTCGCGAACCGGTCAATAAATATGCGTGGGCAATTTCGCCGCTCGCGAGCGATGCGACCAATGGTAATACTACGCGTTCTTGACCGATGACTTCCTTGAAAGTACTTGGTCTGTATTTACGATATAAAACTAAATTATTCATTATGCATAGAGTGATACGCCCGCCCCGTAGCGAGCTCTGCTCTGCTACTGGGGTGTGACATGGAAAGAATTATACCTGCCGTAGCACTTTTATCAAAACCCGCCAAAATTTTTAAAAAAATTTATGCAGGTAAAAGAAAACCGCTCAATGAAAACGGTTTTCAGTGAGCGGTGGTGTGTATCATCAGTGGCGGTTATTGATCAATTTTTTGTTTTCTTCAAGTAACTTGTCCAACATTGAAATGTTGCGTTTTCGACCAGTACTCAATTTATTTTTAAAAGACACAACTATTGAAACAATAACTTTGCCAAATGCGCTGATACTTTTTAGATTTTTCATAGGTCAACAATTTATTAAAACCATTGTATCATATTATAGGTATTTGTCAACTATCTAAAAATGACCTGATGGCAAGCTCCAGTTCCCCTGCCGTATTTGCTTCCATTATTTTGGTGCGAAGTTCGGAAGCGCCGGGAAATCCATGCACGTATCCTTTTGCATGTTTGCGCATAATGGCGAAGCTTTTTGAATGTCCTAGGAGTTTTTCAAAAAGCTTCGCGTGTTCGACAAAAACAGTGAGACGTTTTTCGAGTGGAATTTGGGATGATGTTTCGTGCCAGTATTTGGGAGGTTTTTGAAGACCCAACAAGGTGAGCAAGCGCGTAAAAAATCCGAAGGATTTTTTACGCGCTTCTCCTACGCCTTCTTTTTCAGAGAAAAGAAAAGGATTTCCAAAAATCGCTCGCCCAATCATCACGCCATCACATCCTGTTTCTTTTGCTTTTTGTTTTGCATCGGCCATATCTCGGACATCACCATTACCGATTATTTTTGTCGCAACACCCATCTTATTTCTGATGTCCACCACTTCAGCCACATGCTCCCATTGTGCCGGTACTTTCGACATTTCTTTACGCGTTCGCGCATGAATCGTAAGCGCTGCAAGATTTTCCGCAAGCAAAAGCGGAATCCATGTATCTATTTCATTTTTTGTAAATCCAGTGCGTGTTTTCACTGACACAGGTAAATCGCCCGCACCGCGCTTCACTGCACGAATCACTTCTACTGCAATCTCTGGTGTTTTTATCATCGCCGCACCTGCACCTTGTTTCTCAATCGATTTATCCGGACAACCCATATTGATATCGATACCATCAAACCCGAGTTCTCGTGCCAGTACCGCCGCTTGGTACATATTTTCAGGATCCGCAGAAAAAAACTGCGCAACAATCGGTCGCTCATTTGGGGAATATTTCAAATCAACAAGCAATGCTTCCCTTCCTGGACTATTCAATCCATTTGCCGATACAAATTCTGTCCATAAGACATCTGGCTTACCGTATTTAGTAATGATTTGTCGAAATGCCGCATCAGTGACATCTGCCATCGGCGCAAGAGCAAAAAACGGCGTGGGCAAATTATCCCAAAAACTATTAGAGAGCTTTTGCGGTTGGTGCTGCTGATTCTGTTGTTGGGGGTTTAGGTGTTCCATCATTCCATTTAAAATACACTTGGTCTGGGTACCGCACATCAAGATATAAAAGTGATGATTGACGGGTCTTTAGCTTATCAGCAAATTCTGGACTTGCAAGCACTGCTTTAATATTGTCTACCGTCTGCGACGCAGGCACATCACCTCGTATATACATGTAGGGTGCATCGATTTGTGTATTTGATGTCTTTTTCAATACTATCTTGTACTCTTTATCGCTCATCACAACAACTGATATCGGTGTCAAAAGCGTTCCTTTAAGGGATGCGAGTATTGTTTGCACGTCTCTAAAATACACAGGATCAAACACTCGTTCTGTAATAATATCACCGGATATAAACGGATTATAAAATTTAAAATACGCACTTCCCGAAAAATACGGCGCCTTATCAAAAATATATCCACGATCATCTACAAAATAACATTCCTCAGGAATCACTTCGTCTGGCATCGGTACACAAAATAAATTTGCGGGTTTACGCTCGGTAATAGTCACCGTCATTGTCTTTTTGGTTGCTAGGGTCATGTCTACTGTCTCGAGGCGTGAAAAAGTTGCAAGTGTGCCACTTGCAACTTTTTCACGTCGAAGTAATGAAAAAATGACGCTGTTATTTTTAGGAATAACCCACGCATAATATCCAGAAAGGCGACTTTGTATATAGGTCTGCACATCAACAACTGATACTGTTTCCGATCCTTGCACAGTCACTGTATAGACACGAATTAATGGGAGTCGTGTCAGTGCAACAAGGCCACCGAAAAAGACAACAACGAGTGCCATACCAATACGAATTTTTCGTCTGCGCGAGTGACGTTTTTTCTGCACAAGCGCAGGCGATTCTAGATTGCGCCGTGAGGACATATTTATTTTTTAGTAATGATAGTCTT
>CALRGH010000002.1 GCA_943357245.1 Candidatus Nomurabacteria bacterium | reverse complement strand
GTGCACCCGGCAGGACTCGAACCTGCATTAACTGTTCCGAAGACAGTCGTGATATCCGTTTCACTACGGGTGCGTTTGATTACGTTAGTAATAGGCTTAATTATACACACAAAAGCACTCTTGTGTAAATCGAACCAGCGTTTTATACTTGTATAGTACTAATATGAGAAAAGATAAAAATATTGTATTTGAATTGAGAAAGCAAGGTAAATCATATAGAACTATTCAGCAAGCAACTGGTATATCGCGCAGTACTCTTTCCGCATGGTTTCGCAATATAGAGTGGTCGAGTCATATTAAAACCGTTAATCGAGATGAAAATAGCACCGCAAATAAGGTTCAACTTGAAAGGATGCATATTGCTCGAATGAAATTACTTGATTCAAAATATGAAAAAGCAATTAAAGAAGCAGAGGAAGAGTGGTTAATTTTCAAAAATGAGCCATATTTTATGGCGGGTTTGATGGTTTATGCAGGTGAAGGAGACAAACGAAATAGACACTTAATTAGAATCAGTAACACTGACTTTTATTTGCATAATGTTTTTATTACTTTTGTCGAGAAATACCTTGGAAAAACAAGGGAAAATATCAAATTTGGGCTCATTGTATATCCCGATAATGACATTAATACATGCGAGGAACGGTGGTCAAAAGAGGTAAGAATTTCAAGAGATAATTTTCACAAGACACAGGTTATCCAAGGGAAAGAAACGAAAAGGAAATTGCAATTTGGTGTAGGAATGAGTATACTATCCAGTACAGTATTGAAAAAGAAATTAATGCGATGGCTTGAGCTTTGCGCTGATGAGTTTAGTTGACAATTTACGCGGGTATGGTTTAGTGGTAGAACACGTTCTTGCCAAGAATGAAGCGGGGTTTCGATTACCCCTACCCGCACAAAGAAAGATCCAAAAGAAAAATTCCCTCATCGGGGATTTTTCTTTTTATAAAGGACATAAAAGAGATCTCCATTTCACGTGTAACAGATAGCCGTGTCCTTTAGGAGTATATTTCGTGTAATGTCCTTTAGAACTTTTTGTTTGAAAATATGGTTATTTTGTGAATATGTGGATAAGTAGGTGCACATTGTTTATAAAGGACACGAGCAAGTAAGTAGTTAGTAGATAGTAGTAAGTAGGAAAAAATACAAAAAATGTTGAAAAATAAGGGTTTTTTATAAAAGACAGTATTAAATAACACTTTCGCTGTCCTTTAAATAGTAAAACGTTTCACGTGGCACACTTTTATAGGTTACACATGTAACAAGTACTCCAGAAAACCCTTATTTAAAGACACGGATATTTTCCTGCTAGAAAATTCCTAGTGCTCCCTCCAGTCGAGCCTCGCAATGTCTTTAAATAAGGGTTTTCTTACGTTTAAAAGGAAAAAGCAACCTAAATCGTTTGTAATTCAGTTAAAAGGTGTTACACGTGGAACTTATCTCGCATTGTAGATATAATGAGCAAGTAATGATAAAATACATGTTACACATGTAACATTTGCGCATATGCCCAAAGTATTTACCTCCAAAACTCAAAAAAGAGGCGAAACAGGGGAGAATATCGCTGTTTTTTACCTGGAACGGCAAGGGTTTAAGATTATTGATCGAAATTATACGGTAAAAGCAGGGGAGATAGACATTATCGGAGAAAAAGATGGCAAGTTGTACTTTTTTGAAGTGAAAGCAGTAACCACAACAGTTACACGTGAAAACATTTCACGTGTAACACGGACAATCACTGGGATTCGACCAGAGGAGAATATGCATGATAAAAAACTTGCACGTCTGTATCGGGCTGTCGAGATTTACCGCATTGAACACCCAACAAAGGCGCAGTATTGGCAAATCGACCTTTTATGTGTGTATTTTGATCCAGACACCAAAAATGCCAAAGTCACCAGAATTGAGAATGTTTGATTGACAAGGAAAATAATCGTAGTACTATGGGGTTATAAAAGCTCTTTTATGAAAAAAACACAAAACCCCAAGAAAAACAGCACTTTTTCTCAAAAGGAAGTGTCTTACATGAAACGATCTGCAATTGCTACCGCAAAACGGCGCAGAAAAGCAGAAGATGAAAAATTTTCAGATGAATTAGCAAAGGGTGATTTTTCCCTGGAAGCTGAAATAGACGACGATAGTCGTGATAAAGCCTCCGAGTCGTCTTTTATTGAAAATGATGATTTCTATTCTCTTCGTAGTAATGTACACTAAAGAGAGGTATAAAACCTCAAAATCTAGCTCCCTAACAAGTTATTTGTTTGGGAGCTATTTGTTTATATGGTAATAAAATGCTACGATAATCTTACTTTTGAATTGATATCGGAGTGTAGTATATCGGTAGTATACTTGTTTTGGGGATACAGTTAGCTTCGCTACATGATTTTTGAGTTTTGCGTCGGGGTGTAGTATATCGGTAGTATATCTGTTTTGGGAACAGAAGGGCAGGGTTCGATTCCCTGCACCCCGACGCAGTATTTAAATCATGCAGCGAAGCTAGTTGTATCCGGATGTCCGGGGGACATCCGTGGCCCCGAAGGGGAGGAGGGCAGGGTTGAATTTCATGGTGCAAGTGAACTGCTTTACTTGCACCACAGAATTCAACGCCGGAGCGTTATTTTTTGCCTCAAAAAATCGCGAGGCGGTGTCCAGACAAAAATTTTTGACGAAAAATTTTTAGTCGCGGGCGATTCCTGTGTTAAGATTTATTTGTTACTCGGGTCTATATTTTTAATTTTTTATGCATCCTAAAAATTTCTTAAATTTTATTCGTGAACAAGGCGTTGTTGGACTCGCGGTCGGTTTTATTTTGGGTGGGGCAGTATCGAAGATGGTGTCATCACTTGTCGAAAATGTTGTTAATCCACTTGTCGGTCTTGCGCTTGGTAGGGTAGACCTCGCTGATAAAGCACTCACCATCGGCACTGCATCCCTCAAATGGGGCGCATTTATTTCAACACTTATTGATTTTGTTATTATTGCGGCAGTTGTCTACTTTGGTGTCAAAGCACTCGGGCTTGAAAAGCTTGATAAGAAGAAAGAGTAGGGAATATGAAAAAACACCTTATATAAGGTGTTTTTTCATATGTGCGGGATAGGAGAGTCGAACTCCTCACCACAGTTTGGAAAACTGTTGTTTTACCGATAAACTAATCCCGCATTGGTATAAACATTGGTGTCCCAAGCATAGCAAAAATATTGATTTTTGTAAAAAGATAGAAAAAACCGCTCTTTCGAGCGGTTTTTTCTTTAAGAGAATCTACTACTTATTTAACAGCGTCTTTGAGCGCTTTTGCTGCACGGAATTTTGGAACCGTGGTAGCTGCTACCTTGACTGCTTCACCAGTCTTAGGATTGCGAGCCATGCGAGCTGCACGAGCCTTTGTTGAGAAGATACCGAGGCCAGCGAGAGATACTTCGTCGCCTTTTTTCAAAGTCATCGTGATTTGGTCGATGATACCATCGATGATTTGCTCTGCTTGTACTTTCGTACCACCAGTAACTCCTTGTACCCACTCAGCAAGTGATTGTTTGTTCATAGATAATTATGAGAGCACTGCGACTAGCTAGATCGCCCTGCTCATTAACTAATAAGCTCTAGAGCTTGTCAGGGAATACCCTTAAAAGCTAGCCCCAGTATACTCCACCTTTATTTTATAAGGCAATAGGGGAGAAAAGTTGACTTAATGAGTATTTTATATTAAAGTAAATAAAAATTTGCTATGCACCTTATCATTTTTACGAATAAAAAACGGGGTGGGTATGCCTATTTTCATGTTGAGTCTCCCTACAATGCTTTGGCATTTGAACAAAGTCTTATGAAAGACCAACTTGATTTTGAAGGTAATGTCTTTGATATAAACATCATCCTTGATTGGAAAGATGTTGTAGCTAAGACGATGATATTGTTTCCACTACCGCCATCTTCTCTGGGAGATTTGTTTGGACAAGTGAGCAATAAGGATCAAGATGTGCTGGTTGCTCTCTATCAACACAAATGGATTCGTGTATGGATGAATACTTTCTATACGACACACATGCCCACCAGTTTTTAAAACATGCTTTTGCGTACCGCAAAAGCATGTTTTCTTTTGGGATATATACAAATTGACAAACGTATTGGTTTGAGTAGACTAGAGGAAAATAAACCCCATGAAAAATCAAATAAATGAAATCGTACCGCTTCCTCTACAAATAGAGGCATTTCTTAATGAAGAAGGGTATACCACCGCAGATCGGAGAGAGTTTCCTTGTTCAATACTTCCCGATACAACAATAATAGGTATTGTATGGCAGGAAAAAGTACCAAAAATAAAAGTTTTTTCACTCCGTATTCCGTACACAAAAATTCGCATCATCCGTATTCCGTATCTTGATTTTATTGATGGGCCGAAGCATATCCTTGGTTTTCTTAATATAGAAAATCCAAAAGAGTGGATACTCGAAGGATATGGGCAAGAATTTTTTAATATTATTACGCATCCTCTTATGATGGTAATGTCCGTAAAGTTTGGGGTTGAATTTTATGCTGAATTAAAAGAAGACAAATCAAAAACAGTTGAAGAAATAGCATTGTTTGTGTGAAAATTGAAATCAAAAACCCTCCGTTTGCACGGAGGGTTTTTTATTTTTTATTACCGGGCGAATTCGATGACTCGCATTTCTCGAATGACGGTGATTTTAATTTCACCTGGGTAGCGTAATTCTTTCTCGATGCGTTCTACGATATTGCGACCAAGTTCCTTGCAAGCAATATCACTGATTTCACTTGGACGAACAAAGACGCGTACTTCACGACCTGCGGCGATTGCGTAGGATTTTTCAACCCCTGCAAATGAACCCACAATCGTTTCAAGATCTGCTAAGCGTTTTAAATATTGTTCTACAGAGTCACGGCGCGCACCAGGGCGTCCACCAGAGATATAGTCGGCTGTTTGCACAATAACCGCTTCGAGTGTCTCATGTGGCCAATCATCGTGGTGACTCTTCATTGCGGTGATAATGCGAGGATCAGCGCCGAATTTCTGCAGGATGCGCATACCGATGTCGATGTGCGTGCCTTGCACTTCATGATCGAGCGCCTTACCGATATCATGCACCAGCGCACCTGCTTTTGCGATAGCAACATCAGCCCCGAGCTCTTCAGCGAGCATGCCAGCGATGTGTACCATTTCGATAGAGTGCTGGAGGACATTTTGTCCGTAACTCGTGCGGAAGTAGAGACGGCCGACAATAGCGACAATGCGCGGATCTAGGTTGTAGATACCACATTCATAGACTGCTTGTTCGCCTTTTTCTTTGATGATTTTGTTGATTTCTGATTGTGCTTTTGCGACTTCGTCTTCTATTTTTGCAGGCTGAATACGGCCATCTAGAATAAGATTTTCAAGAGCTAATCGTGCGACTTGTCGGCGGACAGGATCAAAACTTGAAATCACAATTGCGCCCGGTGTGTCATCCACAATGAGTTCAACGCCTGCTGATTTTTCAAATGCGCGAATATTGCGACCTTCTTTACCGATAATTTTGCCTTTGATTTCATCATTTGGAATCTGCACGGAGGTTGTCATAAGTTCCGACGCAGTGGAAGAGGCGAGTCGTTGCACGGCAGTTGTCAAAATTTCTTTTGCGCGAATCTGGAGACGTTCATTGTTGTCCATTTCCAATTTTTGCATGCGGACGAGTAAATCGCCTTCGTATTTTCTTTTCACACTGTTTTCAAGTTCATCACGCGCTTCTTTTTCAGAAAGACGGCCGACACGTTCAAGTTCGAGTATCTTGTTTGCTTCTTGTGCGTCAATTTTTTCTTTTACAAGCTTGATATCTTCTTCTTTTAACTTCAGATTTTCAATTTCTTTTTCTATTTCTGTTTGACGCGCATCAAGAAGTTCTTCTTTTTTAATATACCGTTCTTCGGTTTTCTTATACTCTGCTTCACGATTTTTTTCTTCGATCTTCAATTCTTCAGCGCGTTCGTCTGCTTTTTTCTTTGCTTCATCACGAATACGCTCAGCTTCTTCTTTTGCGCCGAGCAACATTTTCTTTATTTCAATCTCAGCGCCAGAGCGAGCACCGAGCGCAATCAAAAGTCGTAGGTAGTAGCCGAGACCAGCACCGACGATTAAGGATCCAAAAATGAATCCAATGGTTAATAATGAGTCCATACGGGTTGTGCGCCCGCAATTGGAGATGTACCACTATGTGATTTTTCTGAATATAGGGGAGAAAAGGAAAGGAAAGTGATAGTTGGGTTCATACAGCCAAAGCGGATACGCGTGCTTAGTTTAGTAATGTCGAACGAGTTTATTGTAGCAGAAGAATCCCACATGTGCGAGCAAAAAGAGCCTGCACCCTCCGCCAGCTGGCGGAGGGTGCAGGCTCTTTCTATAGAAAATGCTATCTAGTACTTGTTTTCACGCACTTTTTAGTCGTTGCGTTGTAGGTCATTCCTGCTGGATATGGGGCAGGGCATGCCATACCTTCTTTGAGGGTGATTTTTGCACCAGTTTGCTGGTTAACACAGATACCAGGACACGATGAACCGTCTGCATTTGTTACCATATTTGTTGATCCATTGTAGGTTGCGCTGGTAAGGTTTACGATACCATGGCCAGCAAGACCCGGATCAGCATCGGTGCCAGGAATATTGGTGATCACTCTTGGAAATAGTGCAGTCTGGATTAATTTATTATTTTGCGTGTTTTGGTAGACGAACACGGTAAGCAAAATAATAATAAGACACAAAAGACCAATTTTTAGCGATTCATGTTGTGGGTGAGACATAAAAAATATATTGATTACTTATATGTGTACAGTGTACTACAGGTTTTCAAAAAGAAATCCCCACAAAGATTATTTGTGGGGATTTCTTTTTGAAGTTATGCTTTTGCTTTTGTGATGACGTCATCGACGATGCCGTATTTTTTTGCTTCAGGTGAGCTCATATAAAAATCGCGTTCCATATCTTTTTCTACTTGGGTAAGTTTTTGACCTGTATTTTTAGCAAATATTTCATTAAGCCGCCCACGGAGTTTTAATATTTGTTTTGCGGTAATTTCAATATCCGTTGCTTGTCCTTCAAACCCACCGTGTGGTTGGTGAATCATTATTTCTGAATTTGGTAATGCAAAACGTTTACCTTTAGCGCCTCCTGCGAGAAGATGTGAACCCATTGATGCTGCCATACCGACACAGATTGTCGAAACATCTGGTTTAACAAATTGCATGGTATCTAAAATTGCAAGTCCCGCAGTTACAGAACCGCCAGGAGAATTTATGTACAGATAAATATCTTTTTTTGAGTCTTCATTTGCAAGAAAAAGAAGTTGCGCTATGACAAGATTTGCAACAGTGTCATCAATAGGACCACCAAGAAAGATAATGCGGTCTTTTAAAAGGCGAGAGTAAATATCGTAGGCGCGTTCGCCTTGAGGTGTTTTTTCGATTACGGTTGGGATTAACATATTGTTTATTGAGTAATTAAGAGTAAATAAGCTTAGTGAGACAAGGGTATTATAGCACGTATTGACATTTTTCGTCAATTTGCTATAATAAGTTTAATCAAAAAAAATAACAAATGAATAAAAATAATTCCTCGAACGATAAGAGTTTAGAACTTTTCATCGAAAACAGAAAAAAAGAAAATGCTGATGGGTATACACCAACAGCAACAGACAATGCACTTTTTTTAGTGCTCGCGACCATCGCATTCCTTTCGTGGCTTTAAGTGAAGTATTTTTAAAAAAAAATTAAAAACCCTCATCAAATTTTGATGAGGGTTTTTCTTTTTTATTTCTGTGCTTCGAGAAACGCAAGCACTTTCTGATTAGTGAGCATGTGCTCGACATATACTTTTGCACGTTCGAGATCAGAGCCAGGGTATGCTTTCATAACTTCTTCTGCCTGTTTTGTCACTTCTACTTCTGTCGGACGCAGATTTTCTAATCCTGCGATTTTATCGACGACGAGTTCGAGTGTCGCTTGTTTGTACGCTTCGTCCTTCCATGTTTCGAACAATTCTTCTTTCGTCTTTTTTAAATGCGTCAAATATTCATCCATCTTGAGTCCTGCTTTTTCTATTTCAAAACTCATACGGCCAAACATTTTTTCTTGTTCCGCATGCACGAGAATAGCTGGTACTTCTGTTCTGGTGTCTTTAATAAGTGCATCAAGCATCGCAACTCGTCGTTTGTCTTTTGCTTCACGGTCTTTTTCAAGTGCAATATTTTCTCGGATTTTTACTTTGAAATCTTCGACATTGTCGAATTTACCGAGTGATTTTACGAACGTATCATCAAGTGCAGGTAGATTTTTCTCATCGAGGGCATCTCCATGATCATGGTTGTGTTCGTCACCTTCCTTGTGGAGTTCTTGGTGCGCGCGCATTTGGCGGACTTCGAGAATCGTTTTTTCGACGTCTTCATCCGTCACCTCTGTTTTTAATTCCTTACTCATTTCTTCTTTTGCAATTTTTTTATAATCAGGAAGCGTTGTTTCAGGCACCACTGCTGTTTTGAAGGTGAATTCAAGAGGGTTACCACGAGCGATTTTGGTAATACGGACTTCTGGCCTGCCAATGGGGTCGAGTTTGTGCTCTGCAATAAGTTTTGGATACGCATCTGAAAGTGCGAGTTCTGCCATTTCTTCAAGAAGTGCCATATCACCAATATGCTTAAGGAGTGCATCTTTGGTTGCTTTGCCCTTGCGAAATCCAGGAATTTCGATACGAGCATTTACTTTTTCAATTGCTTTGTCTTCAAATGCCAAAAAAGCATCCGAAGGGATGATGACAGATACTTCTCGAGTACTACCAGGGAGTGTTTGTATTGTTGATGTGTGTGACATGGAAAGAGCATACGGAAATTTGAGTAATTTGTCAAAAATAATGTTGGGTGTACACTAGAGGATATATGGACGACCCAGCATATACAAGTGTCAAAGTAATTATGTTACTGTTAGTGATTTCGGCGACAGGTGTTTTTCTGTACTATACGCTTTCAAATAGAGATGGTGCGCAGACAGGGTCAGTGGGGTATATGGGGCAGTATATACAAGTGAAGCAAGACAGTAATAAGTAGCAAGGTGTTGGTAGCAAGTAGCAGGGGTGACAAAATGCGGGATTCGGCGAAGCCGAATCCCGCATTTGTTTTTTATTCGGAAACCCTTGCTACTAGTTCCCTGCTACCTGCTACTTTTTATATTCCCGCATCCAAATTTGAAGGGTCAGCTGATTTGTAGTCTTCATCGATTGCTTTGACAGAAGTCGATGTACTACTCAATTCAACTTGTGCCCCAGCGTCAAGAGTACTTGTTGGATCTTGCTGAATATCAGTGGTACTTGGCTGTTTTTTTGACATTGCAAAGAAAGCAATAAGTGCGAGGGCGACAAGGACAACAAGGATTAAGGCGACATTGTTGCCACTTTTTGTAGGGCTACTCATAGGAGACGTATTCATTTGTGGAGGTGTTTGTGAATCCATAGATAGTTAATTAATTAGTAGTAGTTGCTGTTGATGAGGTGTCATCAGCATCATCGCTGTCATCATCGTCGTCGTCATCACTATCGTCACTAGCATCATCGCTGATATCGTTTTCTTGGCGTATCTTTTTAATCTCACCGATTACTGCGCCGAGAGATTTGTACGCTTTAACAATTGCATCCTTTGCACTCGTTGCAAGGGTACGAATTTCAGCTTTTGTTGCATCATCAAGTGGATTTTGTACCGTTGTTGTATCAGTTACTGTATCAGTTACTGTAGCAGTCACAGGAGTTGTTGGAGGAGTGACAATAAATAGTGAGTCTATTTTTGCTTGGAGTGCATCGACTGCAATTTTTGCACTTGCGATATCTGTGTCAGCTAGTACAAGAAGTGCTGATGCATTTGTTGTATCAACTCCTTTTGTCTTCAACTTATCGATATGAGATGCAAGGCGATCGCGAAGATTGTCTAAGTTGTGCATCGCAAACGTAAAGCGCATACCAATTTTGTTACGGAAATCTGAACGAGGATTACGGTTATCTGAGTTCCCTTTATTTTCTTTGAAAAAAGGAGAGTGGGTTCCAGAACCTGTTGCCATTTCTTGTCTTTGGATCATATCAAGGACTCCTTCCTTCTTTGGGCCTTTTAGAAATGGGAATAGTTTAAAACGATTTTCTCCGTCTTTTCGAAGTCCTTCTTTGTCATCATTGATTTCATTATCATCAGAATCGTCGTTGTCGTCATCAGAATCATCATCGTTTGTAATAGTTGCTTGAGCACCCATTCTTACTCGAATACGACTGTCGTCATCTGATTCATCTTCGTTGTCTTCTCCGTCATCATCACCACCACGACTCCATTGGTTTTCACCAAAAGATCCTGAATTAGATGTACGCAGACGAAATTCATCTCGTCCTGATTCACCGTCTTTTGCTTGTGCTTTACCGAAGAGTGCAAAGATAAAAAGTATCAAGACACTAATGTATACTATTTTTTTCATAAATTATTAGTTATTTAATAAATGGACATTGCTGTCGCTTATACAAGTATAGCAGAAACCCCACCTTTGCAAGGCGGGGTTTCTCAACAGATATTTTATTCTGGATCCCGACCTTTGTCGGGATGGTCTAACGTATACTCGTTAGACCACTTTTGGCGCGTAGTCTTTTGTATATCGCTCCGCGCATTCATCGATTATCTCAAGAGCTTTTGTGTGGTCATAAAATCCATCAGATTTACAGAGTCCTGGTTTTTTAAGGTCTTTGTAGTGTTCCCAGTAGTATTGTGTTTCGTGAATGAAGTGTTCACCGAGATCTGCAAGCTCTAAAATATGATCCATGCGCTTATCATCTGCAAGCACCGCGATGACTTTATCGTCAACTTCGCCACTATCGTTGAATTTCATCACCCCGATGACTCGTGCTTCAACGATACAGCCGGCGACAAGAGGTTCTGATACGCCTACAATTTCGATATCGAGTGGGTCACCGTCTTCATCCCACGTCATAGGAATTGCACCATAGGCAAATGGATAGGCGAGCGAAGAATAACCGACACGGTCAAGTTTGAGTTGACCGCTCTCAGTGATGAGCTCGTATTTATTGATAGCACCAGAGTTGATTTCGATAATTGCATTCACGATGCCTTTTTCCTTATTTGCGAATGGTGGCAGTACATGGAGCAAATTGTACATGAACTTTGATGGGGGAAGATTTATGTTGGCCATGAGTTAGTAAGTAGTTAGTAGATAGTAGTAAGTAGGGAACAAAATTACGCGACAGGCTCGTCTGCAGATTTTTCCTCAACCACCTCTTCAACTGTCTCAGTTTCTTTTTCTTTTAAATCTTTCAAACTCACATACCCTTCATCATTATCTTCAATCGTCTCTGCCATGCCTTCTACGGCAACGCCTGCGATGCCTTTAATATCAATTCTCCAACCGGTAAGTTTTGCCGCGAGACGAACGTTTTGACCGCCTTTACCAATAGCGAGAGAAAGCTGATCTTCCGCAACTTGTATAGACGCTTTGTGTTCGTTTTCATCAATGGTGATATCGAGCACTTTTGCAGGAGAGAGAGATTTTGCAACGAACGTTGTCGGATCTTCTGACCATTCGATAATGTCGATTTTTTCACCACCTAATTCATTCGTGACGGTGGTAACACGAACGCCACGTTGGCCGACAAATGCGCCAGTTGGATCAACATGTGAGTCATTGGACATAACCGCAACTTTTGAACGGCTACCTGCTTCACGCGCGATTGCTTTTATCGCGACTGCACCTGATGCAAGTTCTGGTACTTCAAGTTCGAATAATTTTTCGATAAATTTTGGATGGGTACGAGAGAGACGAATAGCAACACCGCGTGGTGTTTCATCAACACTGTAGAGATATGCGCGAATGCGGTCGCCACGGTGATAATGTTCGCCAGGAATTTGTTCTTCAAAGGGGAGCATACCGGTTGCACGATTGAAATCAACATACAAAATACCACGTTCACTCTTTTGAACGGTACCTGAAATCACTTCGCCTTCGCGAGCACCGTATTCATCAATGATAGATGAACGTTCTGCTTCGCGAATGCGTTGGATGATGACCTGCTTTGCGGTTTGTGCAGCAATGCGACCAAAATCTTCTTTTGATTCGAGAGGGAATACGATTTCTTCATCAAGATCAATATCTTTTTTAATTTTTTGCGCATCTTCGAGCATGATGTGGTGCTCTTCATTGAAACGAACACGCTCATCACCTTCTGGGCGTTCTCCGCCAGCTGGCGGATTTTCCTCTTCATCATCTTGCGCCATGTATACCATGGTGTCATCGACTACTTTTTTGATTTGGAAAAATTCAGTGATACCTGTTTCAAGGTCAAATTTTGCACGGACGATTTGTCCGCGTTTGCCGTACTCTTTTTTGTACGCTGCCGCGAGTGATTGCTCAATCGCATCGAGGATTTTTTCTTTTGGAATACGTCGCTCTTCTTCTAATTGTTCGAGGGCTTGTTTGATTACTTTTACGTCTAACATATATTTTTTTGTTATTAATTTTTAATAAAAATAGTCCGTCTTTCGACGAACCAGTAACAGGGGTATTATACCATATGTTGTTTTTTTCCACAATAATATTTTTTTACACAGGTAACATTTTTATAAATGATATACTACTAGTACAAATGCCTCCTATCGCAGAAAACCAGCATAAAAAAGTACACACACGCATTATGGCGATACTGGTGTTGCTCATTGTTGGTGCGGGAGCATATTTTTTGATGATTAAAAATCAACAACAAAAAGACCAATTTTTAATAGAACAATATGCAATACTGGGTAGACTTGGTGAATCCTCTACGGACATTCCACGACTTTCCTCCTCGGTACAAGCAGAGTTGTTGAGCAAAGGAACAAATGAAAATCAGCCTTCTGAGTCAGTTATTACCGATACACTTAACGGAAGGTAATACATATATATAGTATGCGCACCAAACAAGTACAATTTTGGATACTAGGAGTAGTGAGCTTTTTTGGTCTTTTTTTGGGCGCACCACAAGCATTTGCGGTAAACGGCAACATAAGTGGCTATATCTGGGGAGGCGACAATGCAACACTTTCATTTAAGAGTGGAAGTAATTTTTTACCGACGACAGGGTGGTCATGGGGGAATAATGCGGGGAATAGAGGAGGAATTGGCTTTATTTCACTGGGAGATGGGACAACCTATGGGCTTTATGCCGATGATTTTGGTTCAATTTCAGGAATTACCGGTGTTCCAGGAAATGAAGGGTATGCATGGAGCTCTAATTATGGGTGGATTAATTTTAATGCGGGGTGTCCATCAAACAATCAAGGGGCAAAAATAGGAAGTAATACCTATACAGGATGTAATGCGCAGTTTGTTAATCCTACAACGACAACAGAGAGTGGTTCGCTTTTAGACAAAACAGAACTTATCGGCTGGGCACGCGCGTGTTCGGTATTTAAAACAGATTGTAGTGGAGGATTGAAAGAAGAGATAGAGCTCGGAGGTTGGGATGGATGGATTTCCTTGAGTAGATACAATGATCAAAATTTTACCAATGGGACTATAGATATAGCGACAACATCGAATTATCATGTAAGTTGGAACCCTGTAACAACGGCGCTTAGTGGATATGCGTGGGGAGGATCTGTGACGGGTTGGATTAATTTTGCTGGTGCGACAATGGAAGCGCCAAATCAACCTATTGCGGTAACACTTACCTCACCAAATACCTGTTCAGTTGCTGGTGGGCAAATAAGTTTGACCTGGGGGGTAACAGGAACAGGCGCAAGCACATATTTCTGTACAGGGACGAGTACCAGTGTTCCACAAAAATGGCTCGGAGAAAATGCTGTTCCGTCGCAAACAAAAACAGTGACGGTTGGTGCTGTGCCGGATACGTTTATTATTTCTTGTACATCATCAAACCCGGCACTTCCAGATATCAGTGCGAGTTTCACTACCTCAAGTAATGTGTGTAGTGGACCAGTGTTAAAAATAGAACCAAATCCAACATGGACAAAAACAGTAGCAGACGGTACGCAGTGTGTGGATCCGGGAGATGTGTATTCACCACAAGTGACACTTGATCTTTCTTCTATCTCAACAGCAAATACTGCCACTGCCCGTTGTGATGTAAATTGGGGGAATGATATAGGATTTCAGACACCGGGTAATGGACCTCCTTGTAACAACAGAGATGTGTTGGACGGGTTTGATGTTTTCGGTCCGCACGCATTTCCTGCTACCGTTTCTGATCCTGCTCGATTTGCTTATTACAATAACCCTGCTGGAGCTGCCTGTGGTGCTGGTACAATTTCGGAGCCAGGCATATTGCTTAATGGAAGAGATCAAACCCCTGGTTCTAATTTTGGGAGGTTGTTTACTGAATATTATCCGCCGACAGATTTAACAACGCCAAGTGCTATCGCAATCACACAACAAGGTCAAAACGTATGGAGATCACGAACAATGATTGTTCATGCTTGCAATGCAACGGGTCATAGTTGGATGACTCTAGACTTTAAATATCCAAGAGAGGTGTATTTTGATAAAAATCAATGCACGACGAATGTTTCAACTACAAACAATACAAATGGAACACCTCGCTATACTAATAAAATATGGACGATAAATGACGCCGTTACAGTTCCGCTCAATAACACAGTGACATTTAAAACCCCGAATGGGTTTGAGTTTAAATTAAACGACAATCTTTCTCCGTACTATGCTACAACCGCACACAATGATGCTTCAATCGGACCTCATGAGCAGTGTATAGTTTTTCCTTCGGGTAAAAATTTATATATTAATAATTCAGAAATCGGATCAACAATATTACCATCGTACGAACCTGTCTATGCAAAACCACAGCCACCCTACGATCGATTTACCCTACCGTATTGTGAATTATCGACAACACTTTCTGCAAAACCAGACGCGTGTCAGGTATATGGTACATCAGTCGCTGTTGATTGGAGTGTGCCAAGTACCAATGCAACTACTTGTACTGCGAGTATTGCATGTACCAATGCAAATGGATCAAGTGTTGCCTGTGCTGGGTGGAGTGGATCAAAAAGTGTTACTGCTGGTATGCATACTGAATCAGTAACGATTACCGCAACTGGTGGTGCACAAGAATTATATGCAACCCTTTCGCTTACGTGTGATAATCCAACAAGTGGTAAATCAGACACCTCAACTGCACCAACCATTCATATTCAACCAAATGCACAAGCATGTATTGCCGCAGCTGTTTGTGGAAATGCTGCACTAGAAGCAGGAGAGCAATGTGATGCCGGAGCAAGTAATGGCATTGCGTGTACACCAGGAAGTACAGGTTGTACGTATTGTGGTGGAGGAGCGAATGCGTGTCAGGTTATGACAGTCGCAGCAATTTCTTGTGGTGATGGAAATCCAGAGGATCCGGAAGAATGTGATGATGGTGTATTGAATGGAACTATTCCTACAAATGTGCCGTATGGTGGATCAGAACCATATTGTGGAGGCACTGGTATGGTAGATGATACATCTGTTGGTGCTTGTACAAAAATGACGGTAGATGGAGGATTTTGTGGAGATGGGATAACACAGACAGAAGAGTATTGTGATGCAAGTGACTCTGGGTATATTGACAATGGTACTTGTAATGTAAGTATTTGTGCGGCAATCATATTTCAACAAATAAATACAGCCTTCAATATTAGCCCTGCGTGTATTGTTTCTGGCGACGGACAAATCCCTGTCGCTTCATGGTCGTCTGATATTGGAACAAAATGTGATGCTACAGGTGATACAGAAACAGGATTTAATATGACAGGAGGACAAACTGGGTCAGTAACTCTTTTCCCTGGATACGATAATTATCCGCTTCCGCTCGCACCAATTTTAGATGGTACGTATGTACTTAACTTAATTTGCACTGCTTCAGGAGCATTTAATAGTAATGATACAGCGACACTTATAGTAAAACCTGCTGATGGTTCTTGTGGGTCATCAGGCACGAGTGCCCCGATTCAGCCGGTGTTTATTGATTCGTAACATTAAAATTTATAAGTTTAGGGTATAATAAAAATATGAAAAATGGCAAAGCAATTATATTAGGAATACTCGTTGCAATCGGTGCAACAGTGGCGAGCGCAAACTGGACTGCGCCGACAGTGAGTCCTCCAGGCGCTAATGCATATCCACCACTCAATACATCGAGTGTGAATCAGGCAAAACAAGTCGGCAGTACCCCAGAAAATGCTGGTGGACTTGGTGTTGGTGCATTTCTTGCGACAGATACCGCCTACTTTTTAGGAGATGTGTCATTTGGAGATCCAACAGGAAGCGTTACTCCTGGAGATGTATATGTGCAAGAATTAAAAAATGGCACAAGCGCTATTGTGCCGGTGTGTGTAGATGGATTGAGTGGTAAGTTGGTTATTTGTCCGTAGTGGTAGCAAGTAGCAAGGAAGACAAAACATATGCAAAAAATTTTCGTACAAAACACAAAAGCACTCATTCTTTTCCTCATCATCGTAATAGGGGTGCAAGTTGCCAGTGCATCATGGGTGAATGCACCAAGCGCTGCTCCTGCCAATAATGCGTATGAACCATTACACAGTGGAACCGCTAATCAAATCAAAGCGCAAGGAGGTACGTATGGAGGGCTTGGTGTCGGTACTTTTTTTGCAAATTTAAACAGTGAATTTCATACGGATGTCCACATCGGTGGGACACTTGGTTCGAGTACGTTTGCACCAAAAGTGTATTTTTATAAATTCAAAGACGGGAACGTTGGTAATCATACGCTTTGTGTAGATCGCAGTGATGGCAAGCTTGTATTGTGTCCGTAAGATAGTAGCAAGTAGCAGGGGACTCGTAGCAAGGAAGAAAAAAAAAGAAAAAACACCGATTAATCCACGGTGTTTTTTCTTTTGCTGGTATATACTACATACATAATGACTATCAATGAAGAGCGATTAAAAAAATTAATTCTCGACGCATCACTTGCAAGTCCTGCAGATATAGAAAAAGCAGAAGCATACGGCAAAGAAAATAATATGACGCTCAGTGATGCATTGCTTACGCTTGGCAAAATGAATGAAAGTGATTTGGCTCGGTTACATGCCTATGCATTTGGCGTACCATTCGTGTCGCTTATTGGAGAAAAAATTCCTTTTGAAATACTGTCGATGATTCCTGAGCCGATTGCTCGTTCACAAAATATTATTGCCTATAAAAAGAGAGGAGATGAGTTTGAAGTCGCCATGCTTGATATTGATGATATGACCGTGCTTGATTCGATAAAGAAAAAAGTGGCACTCAAGATATTACCACGACTCACCGATACTGCTTCTATCAAACAAGCACTCGCACAATATCGCAAAAGTCTGCAAGCTGATTTTGATGCGATTATCAAAAAAGAAGGGGCGACTATTGGCAAGCTCGATCTTCAGAGTGAATCAAGAGACGGCGATGTTTCAACAAAAGAATTAGCAGCATTAGCAGAAGATTTGCCGATTGTGAAAATCGTCGACACGCTTATCTCACACGCTATTTTACAAGGTGCATCAGATGTCCATATCGAACCAACAGAAGATGCACTTATTGTCCGCTATCGTATCGACGGTATTTTGCACGATGCGATGTCCCTCCCGAAAGAATCTGCAGCTGGTGTTGTTGCACGTATTAAAGTGCTTTCAAATTTAAAATTGGATGAAAAACGGCTCCCGCAAGATGGGCGTTTCAAAATGCACAACGAAGGACAAAGTGTGTCATTTCGTGTATCGACATTGCCGACGTATTTCGGTGAGAAAACTGTCTTTCGTATTTTGATTGAAAATAGTAAAGGCTACACGCTTGAAAGTCTTGGCTTTCACGGCGAGGCACTTGAGCGTATTCATCATGCGATGCGTCAGAAGACGGGTATGATTTTGGCAACAGGACCGACCGGTTCCGGTAAAACGACCACGCTCTATACGATGCTCGATATGCTCAATACTCCCGAAGTAAATATTTCAACCATTGAAGATCCGATTGAATATCAAATGCCACGGATTAATCAATCGCAAGTAAAACCGGAAATTGGATTTAGTTTTGCAAACGGTCTGCGCACGCTCCTCCGCCAAGATCCGGATATTGTGATGGTGGGAGAAATCCGTGATGAAGAAACGGCGTCGCTTGCAATCAATGCATCGCTCACCGGACACTTAGTGCTTTCGACAATTCACACCAACTCCGCTGCAGGTGCCGTACCGCGCATGATAGATATGGGCTCGGAACCATTTCTTATTATTTCAACGGTAAAAACAGTGATTGGCCAACGTCTTGTGCGCAGACTTGCGGATGACAAAGAAAAAAGTGTGATGACAAAAACAGAGATAGACGCGCTTGGTAAAATTGTTGATTTGTCGCGCATGCTCGATATTCTCAAAAAAGAAAATGTGATTGGTCCGAATGCTACCTGGCAAGATTTGCCAATTTTCAGACCAAAACAAAGTGAAGAAGCACCAGATGGGTATAAAGGTCGTGTCGGTATTCACGAAGTGATGACTGTGACAACAACGCTCAAAGAAATGATTCTAAAAGGCGCATCAGAAGATGCGATTCAAGAACAAGCGAAAAAAGAAGGCATGATGACGATGCTTGAAGATGGTATTTACCTCGCGGTGCAAGGCGAAACGACGATTGAGGAGGTGTTGCGGGTGGTGTCGGAGTAAAAAAGAAACTGAATGAAATTTACTATTGTCTCACAAACAAAGACAGGAGAACGAAAAGAGGTAATTATCGATGCTGTTGATCGTTTTGCTGCTGCAAAAACAGTGAGAGATATCGGTGAATTTCCTATTAGTGCCGTTGCGTGGAAGCCATCGCAACAATTTTCTGATGTCTTTGCGCATTTTTTTAGTCGCATTACCCTCCATGAAAAAATTTTGTTTACCCGAAATCTTTCAGGAATGCTCTCTGCGGGACTTTCCTTGTATCGTGCCCTTGAAGTATTAAAAAAACAGTCCGCGAATCCAAAATTATCTGAAGTACTTGAGGCGCTCATGAAGAGTATTGATGCTGGTGGCAATTTATCATCAGGTATGGAGAAATTTCCAAAAGTATTTTCAACTATTTTTATTGCGATGGTTAAAGCAGGGGAAGAGTCGGGAAGTTTGGCAAAGTCACTTAAAGAAATAGGTATACATCTTGAAAAAGAGTACACCTTGATTAAAAAAATAAAAGGCGCGATGACATACCCGATGATTATCGTCGCTGCAGTATTTTTAATTGGTATTTTGATGTTTATTTTTGTGGTGCCAACGCTCGTCAACACCTTCGCAGAGCTTGATGCTGAACTTCCTGGGTCAACAAAAGTGGTGATTTTTATTTCAAATGCACTTTCTAAGCACACGTTATTATTTTTTGGTATTTTATTTTCTACCGGTATCGGCTTGTATTTTCTTTCAAAATTGCGGTCTGTTAAATATGGGTTTGAATATGTATTGTTGCGATTGCCGGTCATTGGGCTTATCACCAAAGAGGTAAATGCCGCTCGCACCACACGCACGCTTGCGTCTCTCCTTGCTGCGGGCGTGAGCGTGACGCGTGCAATATTGATTACGAGAGATGTTATTCAAAATCATTTTTATAAAGAAGTACTCGCCACCGTGGCAAATAATGTCGAAAAAGGGGTGCCTATTTCAAAGGCGATTAAAGAAAATATACAGTTGTATCCCGTGATGGTAGGAGAAATGATTGAAGTGGGGGAGGAAACAGGGAATTTATCAACAATGCTTTCGGATGTCGCGTCATTTTATGAAGATGAAGTTGATTTGAAAACAAAAGATTTGACGACAATTATTGAGCCGATTCTTATGATCTTAATCGGAGCAGCAGTTGGATTTTTTGCCATTTCAATGATTACGCCGATGTATTCATTGGTTAATGCGATTTAGTAAGTAGGAAGTAGTTAGTAGTAAATAGGAAGCAGGAACACAAAATATGAACACAAAAAAACACAAAACATTTTCGCATCAGGGGTTCTCATTTATTGAAATTCTTATTTCAATTGCTATTCTTGCTATTATTGCGACCGCAATCATCGGACCATTTGCTTCATTTCGGAATGCGCAGGCTATTAAAAATACCAATGAGAGTATTATTGCGCTTCTCAATCAAGCTCGGGTGAAAACACTTTCTTCTGAAAACTTATTGCAATATGGCGTGCATTTGCAATCGGACAAAGCGATACTTTTTTCTGGGACATCGTATGATGTAGATGCATCAATTTCGGAAGTCGTGGTAAGTGATAGTAAAGTCTCTATCAGTGATATTGCACTTGCGGGAGGAGGAGATGATGTTGTCTTTGAACGATTGACGGGCGCTACGGATAATTATGGTACGCTTGTAGTAACGCTTACTGATACAAGTGAAGGACAAAAAACAATTACGATTGCAAAAACGGGTGTGGTGAGTAGCGATTAGTAAGACATGTAGCAGGGAGCTGGTAGCAAGTAGCAGGGAAATCTAAAGATATGAAAATAAAAAATCAACAACATAAAAAGAAAAACACTATTGCCGGATCCGTACTTGTTGAAATTTTGATTGCAGCTTCTATTATATTGATCACCTTTCTTATTCTTACGGCGACACTGCAAAAATCTGTGCAAGTGGCGCAGTTGTCACTTGCGCGAGGACAAGCAAATCTTCTTATTGAAGAAGGAGCAGAAGCAGTAAAACTTATTCGTGATACAAGTTGGGCTTCTATAACCGCCGTGCCGACAAATACTACTCGATATCTTGCATTTGTTGGTGGTACGTGGACAGTGACGAGTACACCAAATACCATCGATGGATTTACTCGAACCATACTGATCGCTGATGTATCGCGGGATGCTACAGATGATATTGCTTCTACGGGCACACTTGATACAGGTACCAAAAAAGTCACCGTGACGGTGTCGTGGCAAGCAAAAGGCGCAACACAAACAGAGAGTCTTATTTTTTATATAGCAGATATTGCAAGTTAGTAATTGTATATGCACCACTTTTTTTCAACAAAACAACAGAAAGGCTATAGCATTATTGAATTAGTTATTTACTTGGCACTTTTTGCATTACTTTCAATCGCTATTATTAACGCGCTCATTATTGCTATGAAATCATTCGCTGAAGTAAAAACGATGCGTACCCTTGCATCGACCGCCTCACTTACCATGGAACGAATGTCGCGTGAAATACGCGGGGCACAAAGTATCGATACGGCAGGAAGCACCTTTGACGCAAGCCCTGGAGTACTTTCACTCAACACACAAGATGGAGCAGGTGTTGCACGAGTAGTTGTATTTGATATCAGCAGTGGGGCACTTCGATTAAAAGAAAATGGTGTCGTGACAGGAACTCTCACTGATGCAAGTCAGCAAATAAGTAATCTTGTGTTTAGAAAAATCACCACACCCGTTGGCACTGCAGTAAAAATTGAAATGACGATTACAAATACAAACGGGGTAGTTATTACTAGAAATTTTTATGATACGGTGGTGGTGAGGGGAGAGTATTAGTAGCAAGGAACTGGTAGCAAGTAGCAAGGGAAAAAAGATGCAAAAAATACAAAAAACACAAAAAATAAATATGCAAAGTGGACTCGTGATGTTACTCGCGGTTATCTTTTTTGTGTCTATTTCATCTGCAGTTGGTATTGGGCTTATTGCTCCTGTGGTGAGGGAATACAGAAACACGAGCGATTCCGTATTATCAAAAAAGAGTTATTTCTTAGCAGAATCAGGCGTTGAAGATGCGGTCTATCGTATCAAACACAATAAGCAAATAGATTCAAGCGAAACAATTACTACGGCAGATGGTGAAGCAACCACAGCAATTACTTCCGTAGGAAGCAATCAAAAACAAATAGTATCTCTTGGTGATAGTTATGAAAAAAACAGACGAGTTTCGACAACACTTACGACAGGCGCAGGAGTTGTCTTTAAATACGGTACGCAAGGAGGTGAGCTTGGTGTTGAATTTAAAAATAATGCAGGGCTGTATGGAAGTTTGTACAGCAATGGCCCTATTATTGGTGCAAATGGTGCTTTTATAACCGGTGATGTGTTTGTCGCCAACGCCCCAGCACTCGCTGCTGATCAGACAAATGATACACCATCAACACCAACAGATAGTATTGTATTTGGTAATGCAAACAGCACTCAAGATGTCGCACAGAGTTTTCAACTGAGTACGACAGGGTTAGTAAATAAAGTCGATCTCTATATTAAGAAAACGAGCACACCAAGTAATGCCACGGTGCGGATCGTTACCAATAGTGGCAGTTCACCAAGTACAACAACGCTTGCAAGTGGTACATTGAATGCGACTTTGGTTACGGGAAGTTATGGATGGGTATCAGTGCCATTTACCGCAAATCCACAATTACTTTCCGGAACGACGTATTGGCTTGTTATTGATGGTGCAACGAGTGCGACAAAATATTATACCCTCGGCGCAAACACTGGATACGCAAACGGCCAAGCAAAAATCGGTGCGTATAGTGGTACGTGGAACAATACAACACCAACAGGACTTGATGGATATTTCAAAGTATATTTAGGAGGAATTAATTCATATATAAATAATATGGATATAGGAACCGGTGGTACAGGAAGTGCTCATGCGAACACTATTACCAACTCAACAGCAACAGGAGATTTGTATTGCCAGACGGGAAATGGCAACGATCAAGCGTGCGATACCTCACAAGCTGATCCAACGGCTGAAAGTTTGCCGGTGTCTGATGCGAATATTGCAGAATGGAAAGACGATGCGCTTTTAGGGGGTGTTACGACGGGCGATGTGACCGTATCAGGAATATCAACACTTGGCCCGAGAAAAATTGTCGGCAACCTTACCGTGTCGGGAACACTTACTCTCTCCGATACGCTTTGGGTTACAGGCGATCTTATTATTTCCGGTAATGCTATCGTCAAATTAAATTCAAGTTATGGTACGACGAGTGGACTCATCATCGCTGATGGATATATTTCACTTGGCAATAACATTGTCTTTCAAGATTCAGGAACAGCGGGCAGTTATATTATGCTCCTCTCGACAAGTACTTGCGACGCGGATACGCCAGGTAATCCATGTGGGGCACTTGATGCTATTTCGGTAAATAACAATTCAGACATCGTCATTGCAAATGCCCAAAAAGGAACGGTTAGTTTTTCAAACAATGCTTCTGTTAAAGAAGTGGTGGGTAATAAAATAAAACTACAGAACAATTCGACGGTTACGTACGGTTCAGGGCTTATTAATGTGGATTTTACCAGTGGGCCATCAGGAGGGTGGATGGTATCTGGGTGGAAAGAAACAGAATAACCTGTGTGAGGCCTTGCCTCACACAGGTTATTGAATACAATAGATATATGTCTACTCGAACAATAAAATTTGTTGAGGGTGAATATTATCACGTTTATAATCGTGGTAACAGTAAGCAGAAAATATTTCATAGCAAATATGATTATTTGCGTTTTTTAGAAATTTTATATTTTGCAAATAGCACAGAACCATTCAACACATATAATTTACACAGAACAGAGGTGGCTACTCTTGTTGATGAAAAACATAAATTAGTTGCTATTGGAGCGTATTGTCTAATGCCAAATCATTTTCATATCCTCCTTACTCCTGTTGTTGAGGATGGGATTAGTAAATTTATGCAAAAACTGGCAACAGCATATGCAATGTATTATAACGAAAAATATGAGAGAACAGGGTCATTGTTTGAAGGAAAATTCAAAGCAGAACATATAGGCACAGATCGATATTTGAAGTATATTTTTTCGTATATTCATTTGAACCCCGTTAAACTTATTGATCCAAAATGGAAAGAAGAGGGGATTAAGAATAAAAAAGAAGTAATCAAATATCTTAATGATTATGAATATTCAAGCTACCAAAACTTTTTAGACAGCAAAGTATCTAAGTTTGAGGTTGTTAATCGAAAACCCTTTCCAAATTATTTTCCAACCGAAGCAAGTTTTCAAAAAGAAATTATGGAATGGATTATGTACAAAGAGTAGTTTTGTGTGAGGCAAGGCCTCACACAGATTGTCATAGAAGGAGGTAGCAGGTATGATATATCCATGGCAGAAGGATTTTTAGATAAAAAATACCCTGATTTAACGGGTTCAAAAGAAGTAAGTAGAGCAGTTGAGCAAGCGAAGAAAGATCCTGAACGGAAATTTGCACCGCACGCTCGCGATGAACGTATTGAGGCGTATATTGGACGACTCGGTGCGATCGTAGAAGACGAGCGAGGATGGGAGTTACTCAAACACAAAATTACCAAAGATCTTACCATTGATACAAATAATGAAGAGACAGTACTCAAAATAGCGCACGGTTTGTATCAATCAGAAAAGAAAATTGCTATTGAGCGAGGTCATGGCGCACAGATTATGGATATAGATACAAACGACGACCTTCTTGAAAAATATAAACATGCCGTAGAAGAGAAGCACGACGTTCAAGAAAAAACGTTGCATTCGTGGCTCGATTATTTAGAACAAAATGACGCTTCATATCCGACGTGGTTTCGATATTTTGTCGTGCGTAATCTCGCAAAGATGGGGACACTCGACAAAGAAAAAGGCGAATACTCAAAACGCACTGAGTATACCGTTGCGCCTTTTCCAGAGATCAATTCCGAAGCGCTTGGATTTGTGTACCGAATGCTCTCGACAGGTATCGGCCACAAAGAATTTGCGCCGGAGGAACAGGATACGCAGGAAGAAATAACTATAAAACAGCAAAAAAGAGACACGTTGCAAAAGATAATCGATAAAAAAGATTTTATAAAACTGTATACATTTGCACAACTAGAAACCGCAGGATCGCTCAATCGTGAATCCATAAAAGGCGAATGGGTAAAGTTTGAGCAAGGGTCTGACTATCACGTACTTGAGGATACTATTCGTGGCAAAAATACCGGATGGTGTACCGCAGAAGGATCTGCGCACGCACATTTAGAAGAGGGAGATTTTTATGTGTACTATACGAAAGGAAAGTCCGGAAATTACACAGAACCTCGCATTGCTATCCGTATGGTAGGCGATGCTGTTCAAGAAGTTCGCGGAGTTAATCACCGGCAAGAGCTTGAACCTGCGCTCGTTGAGATAGCTCAAGCGCAATACCACACACTCCCTGGCGGTGAGAAATTTGATAAAAAGTCGCTCGACATACGTACCATGACGTCGCTTGTAAAAAAACAAGAGCAAAATGAACCATTTACCAAAGACGATCTTGTATTCCTGTACGAGATAGATAATACGATTGAAGGATTCGGCTACGAACGCGATCCGCGCATAGCAGAGCTTCGCACAAAGCGAAATAAAAATGAAGATGCGCTAATGGTGTTTGCATGCACATCGGAGCAAATCGCAACCACACAACAAGAAATAAACAAGAACACCAAGGCATATGTCGGTCCGCTTTTTCCTGGCATTTTCAAATCAGATATCGAGCATATCTACACTGCGTTTCCAGAAGGGAAATTACACAAGTATAACGTAGAGATAGGCGGTACGAATGAAAAAGAGACAAGAAAACAACTCGACGCAAAAAATATCTATATTAGTGAGTGGGGAGATGATTTACTCAAAAAGACATCGTTTTCAAAAAACAAAGAACAAGCCGAACTGGTACGACTTACGGTTGAAGCCCTTGGATTCTCAAATGGCGCAACAACCAATGAAATCTATAAAAAAGGAATGGAATATGGATTAGAATTATGCCCCGCAGAAGTCGGTCCTGCGCTTCGATTAAAGACTGATAGTAGAGACTGGATGTTGATTGCCATGGAGCAGATAGCTGGCCGTGATGGCGATCCGGACGTGTTCCGCTGTAGCGCTGATGGCGACCAGCTCGAGCTGTTCGCGCCTGCGGCGGAGCCTACGCGCAGGTGGAATTCGCGTAACCGGTTTGTTTTCCGTACCCGCAAGAGCGCTTAGTGATTTGGTAACTTAGCATTGTTTTGAAACTTTGTGTTTTTGATGCTTAGATACTTTGTTCGATTTTTTTGTATAATCATATTTGGTTTGGTGATATTGGACGGCTAAGGCTTTCTGAAACCTCACTGGCATATGCAAATTGAGAATATGCATGACTAGAGTTGTGCATAGTGTGGTTTGTATGGTGTCCAAAAAAAGAAATTACTTGGTATGCGATGCTTGCGATTTTCGATCGCACAATATGTACAGCACGATCCCTGGCACAGGCGCTTGGATCGGCAGTGAGACTGATGGCATTGCATACAAAACTGACCGTGATGGCAATCCGAACGTGTTCAACTGTAACGATAATGGCGACCAGCTCGAACTGAACGCGAATACGGCGAAGCCTACGAACAGGTGGAATTCGAATAACAAGTTTGTTTTCCGTACCCGAAACTCATTTCTTTTTCCCTGTTAGAAATCCTAGATTTCAGCGGGGTTTTTCTATGCACTATAAGGTGCGGTTTTTCTTTTCCGGATTTTGCTCAAGATTCCGTTTCCATCCGCCGAACATTTTTCCTATTTCTTCTAATTTTTCAGCAATGATTTCGTACTGTTTATGAGAAATCAGTTTTGCTTCCCAGGTTATATGTATGAGGAATTTGAGCGTGTCCAAAAGCAGTATGCAGTCGCAAATTTTCTGGAGTTTCTTGTCTTTTTCAGTAAAATAGGTGACATAGGCAAGCTCTGCAAGGTCGAGTAATTTATTTTCAATGCGCACCCCGATGGTGTAGCGATTACCTTTAGGCATATGAGAAACAATATTCATCCACAGCAAATATCCCTCTTTGATGCGCGTAATTATGGTTGCGCTACCGAGAGAGAGAGAGAGAGAGAGAGAGAGAGAGGAGTCTTGCGCCATGAGTACAAGAATATCATATCCGTCGAAAACTTACTTATCTCGTGGCAGGAATTTTTGCGTGGTAAACAAAAAAGGAAAGATGTTGAATTGTTTGCATTACATTTTTCGGATAGCATCATTGCGCTTCATAAAAATCTGAAAGAAAAAACGTATACGCATGGCGGGTATGTGGCATTTAAGCTCAATGATCCAAAACCGCGCGATATTCACAAAGCTAGTGTGGGAGATAGGTTGTTGCATCATGCGCTCTATCGAAATCTATATGCATATTTTGATAGCAAGTTTATTTATGACTCGTATTCATGTCGTATAGGTAAAGGTACACATCGGGCAATAGACAGGTTTCGCTATTTTGCACGCAAGGTGTCAAAAAATAATACGAGGACGTGCTGGGTGCTCAAGTGTGACATTAGGAAATTTTTTGCGAACATTGACCATGGTATTTTAAAAACAATTCTTGCAAAACATATTTATGATAAAGACACTCTTTGGCTTTTAGATCAAATAATTGATAGTTTTCCTGTTGGGTTGCCGTTAGGGAATCTTACATCGCAATTATTAGTAAATATTTATATGCATGAATTTGATCAGTTTATGAAGCGGGATCTCAAAGCGAAATATTGTATTCGTTATGCAGATGATTTTGTCTTTTTGAGTGATGATAAAAAGTATTTGGAATTATTGTTGCCGAAATTAGAGGTTTTTCTTGCAGAAAAATTAAAATTGACAATGCATCCGAATAAAGTATTTATCAAAACTCATGCGTCTGGTGTAGATTTTCTCGGCTGGGTGCATTTTCCAACACATCGCACACTAAGGACATCGACCAAGTGGCGTATGGTTGCAAGATTAGAGGAATCTTTGAGTGAGCCGACTCGTATTTCATACAAAGGGCTACTTGGTCATGGAAGCACGTATAAAATCAAGAAAAAAGCAGGATTACTATAATCTGTGTGAGGCAAGGCCTCACATAGTTACGAAAGAATTTTTTTGGTGGGATGAAAAAGAAAATATGCTACAATTGTCCGTATGACTAGCAAAAAAATCATCGTTGCAAACTGGAAAATGAACCCACTTACCGGCAAAGAAGCGGTCGCGCTCTTTAAAAAGGTAAAATCACTCGCAGGTAAAAATAAAAATACCATTATTGTCGCTCCGCCAATGCTTTATTTAGAGTCTATTAAGCGTGCAGGTCTTGGTAAAATTAAACTTGCGTCGCAAGGTGGCACGATTGGCGATACTGGCGCGCAAACGGGCATGGTATCACTCGCAATGGTGAAAAAACTCGGTGCATCCCATGCAATTCTCGGACATTCTGAAATGCGCGCACGAGGCGAGACTGATGCGAACATAAGCGAACAACTTAAAGAGTGTATTGCAAAAAATATCACCCCAATACTTTGTGTTGGTGAAAAAGAGCGCGAAGGCGATATGTGGTATTTGCACGCAGTAAAATCTCAAATCGAATTGGCACTCACAGGAATTCCAAAAGCAAAAATGGCGGATGTAATTATTGCATATGAGCCCGTCTGGGCAATCGGCAAAAACGCCAAGCGCGAGGCGACAGTAAAAGAATGCGAAGAGATGGCAATCTATATCAAAAAAGTATTGGCAGATATGTTTGGGAACAAAGAGTCAAAAAAAGTGTCCATTTTGTATGGTGGTTCTGTGGATGAAAAAAATGCGCATGTATTTCTTGAACAGGGTGGAGTAGATGGACTGTTGGTAGGACGAGCAAGTTTGAACTCGAAACAATTTTCAGCAATCATAAATTAACATGAATTCAATAAGATCAATCAAAAATCTAAAAGGAAAAACAGTATTACTTCGTGCGGACTTTAATGTCCCGATACAGAATGGAAAAGTACGAGACATGTTTCGTATTAAAAAAGCGTTGCCGACGATCGAGTTTTTACATAAAAAAGGTGCTCGCGTCATTATTGTGTCGCATGCGGGAGATGATGGCGCACAATCACTTGCGCCAGTTGCGAAAGTACTTTCGAAATTTGTACCCGTAATTGCAAGTACAAAAACAATGCTTTCAAAAGAAGAAGTGGGAGCGCTTGCGAAAAATGCAATTGTGCTTCTTGAGAACATTCGCAAAGAAGATGGTGAAAAGAAAAATACTCCTGCTTTTGCGAAAAAGCTTGCAAGTATGGCAGATATCTATGTGAATGACGCATTTTCTGTCTCACACCGGACACACGCATCCATTGTCGGTGTACCTAAATACTTGCCGAGCTATGCAGGATTGCAATTTGAAGCGGAAATTAAAAATTTGAAAATTGTTTTAGAAAAACCAGCACACCCATTTCTTTTTATTTTAGGTGGTGCAAAATTTGAGACAAAGGCACCCCTTATTAAAAAATTCTTAAAAACAGCGGACGCTGTTTTTATTTCCGGCGCACTCGCGAACAACTTTTTCAAATCTGCTGGCTACGAAGTTGGCGCGTCACTTGTTGAAGAGAAGGATTTTGGATTTGGGGCGATGCTTACCAATAAGAAATTACTCTTACCGATCGATGTCACCACGCTTTCTGGTAGTGAACATATCGTAAAAACGCTTGCACATGTGTTGCCGAATGACAAGATCATGGATATCGGACCAGAATCCGTAAAACTCTTAAAACCTATAATTTCCGATGCAAAATTAGTGCTTTGGAATGGTCCGACAGGTGTTTATGAGCTCGGTTTTGACAAGCAAACAAAGGCTATTTTGAAATTACTCGCCAATGAAAAAGCCAAAACAATCATCGGTGGTGGTGATACCGTAGAAATGGTGAATGAGCTCAAATTAGAAGACAAATTCACATTTGTCTCGACTGGTGGTGGTGCAACCCTCGACTATTTGGCAAAAGGCACCCTTCCAGGGATTAAGGCGTTGAAATAGTGGGGCTTGCCCTGTAGTGAATTTTGGCAATGATCCGACAAGTGTCGGATCGCACAGAGTGCTTTGCCAAAATCTACTACGGGGTTGCACTTTTTCCTGTAGGGTGTACAGTAAAGAAAAATTTCACACCATGATAAAGATTCAGGCTACGTTTCCAAAAGATCGCAACAAGCTTACACTCGCAAACGCAACAGGACTTCCCAATGATTTTCTTCGAAAAGTGTTCGGGACTGATCCATTTTCTGTTACTCAAATTGAGAACATGTTCGAATATTTGAACAGCAAAGGGGTATCTGTTGTTCTTGATGGCGAGCTTCCTTTTGTTGAACTTAAAGATGACAGTGTTGAAATCCAAGCACTTCAAGTAATTCCGACAATAATTAAAAAAAATATTAGTGCCGGACATGGACCAGCTGCTGATATTGAGGAAGTGCTTCGTGAGGTAAATTCTTTTCGACAGCCTTATGAGAAATACATGCTCACTCATTTGCGCGCAGCATTTGTCATTCTCAAGACTTGTTTGTATGTCTCACTTAGCAATGAGGATACTCATGCGAAAATCACGAAATATGGCAAAGTATATCTTGCTGGTTTAGGAAAATCGAAACAATCAATAATAAGTGAAATTGATTTTTCTGAAAAAAAATAATAATGTTGTAATCAAAAAGCCTCCGTATTATACGGAGGCTTTTTTTATACCATCTTTAATTTGCTCAAGATATACTTCGGCTTCGCCGTCGTTGTACACTTTTGCAGAAACAATATCTACGCGGTCATTTAAATGTCTTGGAATGAGATGAATGTGAAAGCGGGGAACATCTTTGCCGACAACGGTAAGTTGCACATAGTCACATTTCAAACCCTCGATCATTGCCTTCATAAGTGCTTTTGCTTTGATGAACATTTTAGCGATGAGTTCATCGGGTACGTCTTGCATCCATGCGATTGGTTCTCGTGCCACGAGCAATAAATGTCCCATAGCAACAGGATGAATGTCTAAAAATGCAATCGTGTCTGCGTCTTCGTACGCAATATGCGCTGGTAATTCTCGGTTAATAATTTTGGTGAAAATAGTGTCGGTTGATTCCATCCCGTTTAGAGGCAGGTCGCGGTCAATAGAGCGCTTTCCTGCAGTATAGTTAGTTGAATAAAATATTTTGCGTTACTTCAGTAATGGTTACCCTATAGCGACCGCGGCCTCTAACGGGATCCATAATTGCAATTATATAGCATCAGTAATGATTGTGCTAGAATCTCTTCATGCGATACGCGGAAATTATAGATAGATTACTCGAGAGACGTGGTATTACTACAGAGAATCGCGAGGCATTTCTTAATCCTTCATACGACAATCACGTTCATGATCCATTTCTTCTCCTTAATATGGAAAAAGTGGTTGATCGGCTTGAAAAGGCTATCGTTGGCAATGAAAAAATAGTGATTTATAGCGATTATGACTGTGATGGCATTCCGGGTGCTACTGTTGCTGTTGATTTCTTCAGAAAACTTGGTATACCTGTCGAATTTTACCCGCACACCAACCATGACGATGGCGCTCCGAGCGCCGATGCAGCATCTTCGTCATGGTCTGGTGTTCGGGTGTATATTCCGCATCGCCATGACGAAGGATATGGACTGCATATGGATGCAGTGGAAGGATTTGTAAAAAACGGCGTGACGCTTTTAATTACGATTGACCTCGGCATTACGGCAATTACAGAAACGGCGTATGCACAAAAAAATAATCTCGATGTTATCATCACTGATCACCATGAACCACATGATGAATTGCCTCCTGCGTTTGCGATTTTAAATCCAAAACAAAAAGGAGACAAATATCCATGGAAAGGATTGTGCGGCACTGGGGTATTTTTCAAATTGGTTTGCGCGTACATTAAAAAATATGGCGAAGCGCGCAATATTCCGCTAGGAAGTGAAAAATGGATGCTCGATATGGTCGGGCTTGCGACCCTTGCCGACATGGTGCCGCTTCAAGATGAGAACAGGGTGTTTGCAAAATTCGGCCTCATGGTGCTCCGCAAAACGCGCCGGCCTGGACTTGTATCGCTTGCGCGTGCGATGCGTATGGACATGACCGAACTCACGGAAGATGATGTGACGTTCATGATTGCGCCACGATTGAACGCTGCGTCACGAATGGAATCACCTCAACTTGCATTTGAATTGCTTTCAACTACTGATACCGTCCGCGCACGAGCACTCGCAGAACAACTCACCGCGATAAATGACTCTCGTAAAACTATTGTTGCTGGGATTATGAAGCACGTACATGCAGATATGGAAAAACGTGAAGTGAAAGACGTGATTGTTGTCGGCAATCCCGAATGGCGCGTCGGGGTGCTTGGTCTTGTCGCAGGAAAATTGTTGGAACAATATGATCGGCCGGTATTTGTCTGGGGCAAAGAAGGAGGAGATATCATCAAAGGCTCCTGTCGTGGCAATGGCACGGTGCATGTCGTGGATTTGATGAAGGAAGCGGGAGATATATTTCTTGGATACGGAGGCCACGAAGGCGCGGGCGGATTTTCTATTGATGAACAGGGAATATTAGTGCTTGAAGAAAAATTGATCGGTGCCTATGGAAAAATAAAAAAAGAAAAAGGCGATACTGCAGAAAAATTTGAAGAAGAAGCAACGCTTGATCTCGTATCAAAAGACTTCATGAGTGAATTATTACAGCTTGCGCCGTTTGGTTTTGAAAACACCAAACCAATTTTTAAATTCTCTGGAATTACCATTACCGATATGGTGCCATTTGGCAAAAAGAAAGAACACCTGACGGTACATATTGAACAAAACGGCCAAAAACGAAAAGCATTTTCATTTTTCTTGACGGAAGATGCATTACCGAAACATGTGTCGGTAGGGAGTATGGTGACCGTGCTCGGGTCAATCGACCGCTCGGTGTTTATGGGACGCGAAGAGATCCGTATTCGGATAATTGACATTCAATAAATTTGAGCGTATTGTATCGTCAAACAAAAAATTTAATTCATGGAAGTTCAAATATTCCCTAGCAGGCTGTTTAAAATTTTCCTTAAGCCGGAGGAAACAAAGAAAATACTGGAATCACCTGATCATTTAAGAATTCAATTACCCAATATCAATGCAGTACTGAGATTGCGTGATGGAGGAAATGAACATGATAAGCCTATAATTACGAGAGTCTTAAGTACAGGAACAAATTTATATGATCTTGCCTTGCGATCAGGTTTTAGAACAGACAAAGATCATCTTGAATACTTATGTCGAATTGGTCCTGTGCCGATCATGGATGATGAGTCTTCAAAATCTGTATATGGTTTTGTTATGTTTTTTCCAAAAAGTTAATAAAATTACTACCCGTCTTGCGAAATGCAAGGCGGGTTTTCTTTTGCTACAATGCCTCATATGAAACAAATCCGCATTTTTACTGATGGCTCATCGAGGGGCAATCCAGGCCCATCTGGTTGGGGCGTCGTTGTCCTCTATCCTTCCGGCAAAATCAATGAATATGGCGGTAGAGCTGATGTCGCGACCAATAATCAGATGGAACTTACTGCGTGTCTTGAGGCTCTCCGTGCTGTTGAATCAAAGCCTGAGGAAGCAGATGAAATCGTTATGCATTTGGACTCTGCATACGTGTTGGGTGGGGTGACTGGCTGGGTGTATTCGTGGGAGAAAAATGGATGGAAAACATCCGCAGGCGAGCCGGTTCAAAATCAGGAATTATGGAAAGCGATTGCAGCGCTTCTTTTCCGATTAAAAACAAAATACACAATCGTGTGGGAAAAAGTAAAAGGCCACGTCGGCGTGTTTGGTAATGAGCGTGTAGATGCGATTGCCACAGCGTACGCAGATGGCACGGTGCCGATTTTATATTCCGGTTCAAAAGAAAAATATGAGAAACTGTACAATAATTCACTCGAAAATTTAGAACACGTTACATTACCGGATAGAAAATCTCCACCAAAAAGTACAAAGCCTGCGTACTCATATGTATCAATGTTGAAGAGTATGATCGAAGTCCACAAAACATGGGATGACTGTGAAGCGCGGGTGAAAGGAAAATCTGGTGCAAAATATAAAAAAGTATTTTCAAAAGAGGAAGAAGAAGAATTGATACAAGAATGGACATTGATGTCACTACTCGGCGACCGATAACTTATTATGCAAGAGGATTCTCATAAACTACGGTTTCGGAATCTTGATTATGCACTCATTTCTTTTCTTATAACAGTTGCGCTATTGGTTGCGCATACACCACTGTATCCATACGTAGGTGGAGTGCTTCTTGTGATGATTGCGATCGCGGTGCTATTTTTTCTGCGAAAAAATAGCACCGCGAGGATTTTCTTATTTTTATTTCTTGGCGGTATTTCTGCCTTTCTTTTTGTTGCACTGTTTGTGCATACTCCGAGTCCTACACTTGCGTCCACTGCGAAACAAATTACTCTCCATGCCATTGTTGATGATATTCCTGGTTCAAGTAAAAGCGGTACACGATTTTCTGCAAAAGTTGGCAGTGACACTATTTTGGTGTTTGGTCCGCAAACAGCACTTCGTTATGGTGATACGATCACGATACGCACGACACTCGAGAAGCCACAACCATTTGATACAAATTTTGGCAAAAGTTTCGCCTATGATGAATATTTGGCAAATCAAGGCGTGTATCTTATTGCCTATGCAAAAGAAATAACCGTGACAGGGCACAATCCACCATCAAAAATATTAGAACTACTTTTCAAATTCAAATCAAAATTAACAAATATTATTAATCACTATTTGGGGCAAGAAGAAGCCCAACTTGCTGGGGGAATCGTATTGGGCAATAAACAAAGTTTCACTGACGAATTACGTAATGCTTTATCAATAACAGGAACGAGTCATATTGTTGCGTTGTCTGGTTTTAATGTGTCACTTCTTGCAATGGCAGTTACTTTTTTATTACGCAGACTTGGAAAACGCACACAAGAGATCGGTGGCGTTCTCATTATTGTATTGTTCGTTATTATGACCGGTGCACAAATTACTGCTATTCGTGCAGGGATTATGGGGAGTTTGATATTAATTGCAGGACTACTTGGTCGTGATTATATTTTTGTGCGAGCATTATTGCTTGCTGGAGTCGGCATGACATTGTTTCATCCGCGTATTATGTATGATCTCTCATTTCAACTTTCATTTTTGGCGACAATTGGTGTTGTTGTCCTTGCACCGAAGCTCACGTTTATTCGTACGCCTGTAAAATGGATTACTGAAGCAATACAACTTACCCTCGCAGCAAGTGTCATGGTTATTCCGATCATTGCGTACAAAATTGGCGTGTTCTCACTTGTTTCATTTCCAATAAATATTTTAATTGCACCACTGGTACCACTGGTGATGTTTTTGACACTTCCGGTATTTATATTGGGATGGATTGGAACAATTTTTGTATTGCCGTTTGCCTACATACTTTCACTTGCAACAAAGGTATTACTTTTTATTATCAAAACAGCAGCGCTCATTCCATTTGCGGCGTTGCCGGTGACAATTCCGTTTTGGATTGTCGGGCTATATTATGTGCCATTGTTTTGGTATTTGTGTAGGGAAAAGAGAGCAAATAAACAATAGTCAATTTTTCGCCATGGCGAAAAATTGACTATGGTTGCTTTTTTGTTGGTAGAGGTATACAGTGATGAAAATTTTAACTCATGAAAAATCTAATTCGTAAACATGATTTTCAGAAAGAAATACTGAGAATACAAGAGCTATTGAAACATTTTGATGAAGATAAATATAACAGCGCAGATATTTTTGCGTTAAAAAATATTATCGCAAAAATATTTGATGTTGTTGATCTTGATCAGGACGAGCAAGAACTTTTTTTAGCAAACAAAGAAAATACAGGGCACTTTATTAAAAGGGTACATATGTTGTTCGATCTTCATAAAGAATGTATGAAAAAGATAATTTCTTTGCCGGAAGAAGAACATCTGCATAGAAAATATCTTAAAGATATTGTACTTAAGACAGGAAAACTGCATGACCTTCTCTTGATGCGATATTGGAACGAGTACCGAGAGTTCGAAAAGAAAAAGAATTAAGAAAAAGCGCACCACACGGTGCGCTTTTTATTTTTTCTATTTTGTTGCTTCTGTGAAATTTTTCTCTGCAACACTCCAATTTATATTTTTGAAAAAGTCTTCAATGTATTGTTTTTTGCCAGAAGACCAGTAATCACCGACATAGGCGTGTTCCCACATATCAAGCGCAATAATTTGATCAGTATTCGCAAGTTGCCCAAGGTGTTGTTCATCAACCCATGCATTTTCGAGCGTGTCTGTTGCTTTGTCGTAGCAAAGCATTGTCCAACCAATACCTCGAGTGAGTGCAATCGCTTTAAATCGGGCAAACCATGCATCAAAGGAGCCAAATTGTTCAGTAATTTTTGCACGAAGCGCACTATCGGCACTAAGTTCATTCGGACCTCCTTCAAGTAATGAAAAATAACATTCATGATTTTTCATGCCACCCCATTCAAAACCAAAACGGCGCTGTAATTCTCCGAGTTCGTATGCATTTTTTTCTGCGTCTTTTGCAAGTTCATCAATGCGTACCAAAATATGATTCGTGAATTTTACGTATCCTTCGTAGAGCTTTATATGCTCTTCAATATTCTTTTTTGAAATTCCTGTGAGCTCGGGAATCGTGAATGTTTTTGCGGTGAATGTGTTCATAAAATGTGTTTTTGATTAACCTCTAATGGTACGATTATACCATGTTTCCAGTACGAATTCGGCTCATTACCCTCGGCATAGCTTTTATTTTTACAATTGTGTTTGCGCAATTATTGCTCACCCGTAAGCCCAATGACATCCTCAAAGTTTCCTTTCTCAATATCGGTCAAGGCGATGCTATTTATATCGAAGCACCAAATAAACGGCAGGTGATTGTCGATGGTGGACCAAACGACGCACTCGCGGGTGAACTTGCGAATGTGGTGCCCTTTGGTGATACAACTATTGACATGCTCATAGTCACAAACCCAGACACTGACCACTATCATGGATTTATCAATATACTCGACAATTATCAGATTGGCGTCGTTATCGTGCCTGGCACATTTTCAAAAACAGCAACGTGGAAATTATTTACCGATAAAATTGATGCAAAAAATATTCCGGTGTATCTTGCACATGCAGGGCAAACGATTATGCTCGACCCTGCAAAAAATGTCGGCATCAAGATTTTATTTCCCGACAGAAACACCTCGTCATGGAATTCAAATGAGGGTTCGATTATGAGTGTGCTTACGTATGGCAAAAGCGCCGTCATGTTGACGGGGGACTCAGTCATGCGCACGGAATCTTTTGTAACAGAAAAAATAAAAACATATGCACGCAATGAACTTATTTTAAAAGTGGGACATCATGGCTCGCGTACCTCGACGAGTCGTGCATTTGTGGATGCATTGTCACCAGAACTTGCGGTGATTTCCGCTGGCGAAAAAAATTCATACGGGCATCCGCATAAAGAAACACTCGATACGCTCGCGCAGTTTCATGTTCCGTATTTCTTGACGTCTCGTGATGGTCGTGTGACGTGCACCAGCAAAGGGTTTGTCTTTATGTGTGAGTGAATGGTAGCAAGGGTAATGTAGCAAGTAGCAAGGGATACAAAACACAGGATTTGGCAAAGCCAAATCCTGTGTTTTGTATTTGTTCGGAACCTTACTACTTGCTACCTGTTCCTTGCTACTTGAGTACTCCTGCTTTCTTGAGGGTAGCATATGCACCTTTCTTTTGGATTGTGCGGATGGCTTCAGTAGAGATGACGAGATTCATACTCTTTTTCAACTCAGGAATGTAAATTTTCTTTTTTTGGAGGTTCGCATATTTGCGCACTTTGCCGGTAGGGGTAAAAATAGTCGCACGAGTGCGGTTTGCGTATTTGCCACCCATTTGGGATCCTTTTTTAGTTATTGCGCATACTTTCGCCATAGACCGCCACTATACTCGTTTTTTATACAAAACGCAAGCGATACCACTAGAACCTAGCACCTAGAAACTAGAACCTTGTGGTATTATTATTTCCATGGATCTTCTCGGTAGTATTTTTTATGTAGTCATTCTCATTATGTCTGTCGTCATTCACGAAGTGGCGCATGGTTTTGCTGCGCTTAAATACGGTGATGAGACAGCACTTCGTATGGGACGACTTACCCTTAATCCCATTAAGCACATAGACATTATGGGATCGATTGTTATTCCACTCGCGCTTATTCTCTCGGGCACCGGCATTGTGTTTGGGTGGGCAAAACCAGTACCATATAATCCAAATAATCTTACCAATCGTCGGAAAGGGACACTTGCTGTTGCGAGTGCAGGTATTTTTGTGAATGTATGCGTGGCCGTATTTTTTGGACTTATCCTTCGATTTCTTCCAGATGGCATGGCTGGCACCAGTGCAATCTTGCAGGCAGTTGTTTTTATAAACTTAGTGCTTGCTATTTTTAACTTGGTTCCAATCCCACCACTTGATGGATCAAAAATTCTTTTCTCGATATTGCCGCCACGCTTTGCGTACTACGAACAAGTAATCGAGCAGTATTCAATTGCATTTTTACTTATCTTTATATTTTTTATTTGGCGATATGTTGCACCGCTCATTCAGATTTTGTATACACTTATTGTTGGGAATTAAATTAGGAAATAGTTAGTCCGACTTTCGTCGGACTTCGACTGCGGTCGGAGTAGGAAACATATAACACAGTGTGCCACGCTGTGCATTTTATGGTTTATGTTACATACCTCATGCTGTATGATGTATCTATGACTGCTCGTATACAAAGAGCATTATTTCTCGCCACATGTATTGTGGTTGTTTTTTCTTTTTCAACAAATATTATTCATGCCGCAACGGGAACTATTAATGCTTCTTATAAATATGCAAAATTATGTGGTAATGCAGATTGCTCAACCTACACGCAAATAAATTTTAAACCAACTAATGGCACCGCGGTAAGTGTTACTGATAGCGCAGTCACGGGGTATGTGTGGAGTGAAAAATTAGGATGGATAAATCTTGGTCCAGCTCAATCAGGAGTGACGAATAATGGGTCGGGTACTTTGGGTGGTTATGCCTGGGGTTCTCTCGCGAGTTGGGTAAACTTTGCACCAACTAATGGTGGAGTGGCGATTACGAGTGCTGGTGAATTTGATGGATGGGCATGGATATCAGGACCAAATGGTGGCTGGATTAAATTTGATTGTTCGGATGCAGATGCGTGTGTAAAAACAGACTGGGCAGCAGCAAATGGTAATAGTAGTGGGAGTGGTAGTAGTGGAGGAGGAAATCCTCCAACAAATCCCACAAATCCCACAAACCCACCAACAAATCCCACAAATCCCACAAATCCACCAACAAATCCAACAAATCCCACAAACCCACCGACAAATCCTACAGATCCTACAATCCCACCAACAAATCCACCGGGCACCACATTTATCCAGCAAGTAGTACAGCAAGTCGCGAGTACATTTACTGAAACTATTGGAATTCTCACCGATGCGCTCACAGGGGTTCGTACTATTTTAAATAAACCAAATGTGTCCATAGCAGTAAAAATTGGCACAGCAGTCGGCCTGATTGCAGGAGTTGCTGTGTCTGTTGCGTCACTTCTATTTGCGACACCATTTTCATTCTCTGAAATTGTCCTTATTCCAATGCGTCTCTGGTCGCTTATCTTAGGATTTCTCGGATTTAAAAAACGTCGTCGTCCATGGGGGACTGTGTATGATGCAGTTACTAAACAGCCAATTGATCCGGTGGTCGTCGTGCTTCGTGACGAAAAAGGCGAAGATGTATCGACATCTATTACTGATCTTGATGGACGATATGGATTTTTGGTACGACCAGGTATGTATACGATTGTTGCAAACCGTACCAACTATATTTTTCCTTCGAAGAAATTATTCGGCAAAGATCGAGATGAATTGTATTCCGATTTATATTTTGGTGGACCAATTATGGTGACGAAAGAAGGAGATGTGATCGGTAAAAATATCCCTCTTGATCCGATAAAAGAAGACTGGAATGAACAAACAAAAGAATCGCAACATTTGATGTCGTTCTTTTCTCGTAAAGAAAAATTGTTACGTCGTGCGAGTGATGTCTTGTTTGCATTAGGTTTTTCTGTTGCAACACTCGCGCTTTTTGCAGCGCCAAGCGCCTATAATATAGTTGTATTTATTGCATATGTGCTTCTTGGTATGCTTCGACAATTTGGACTTCGTCACATGGTGCCACTTGGTGGTGTGATGCGCAAAGAGTCAGGATTACCGCTTCGGTTTGCTATCGTGCGCATCTTTATAGCAGATACAAATTCTGAAACATTGCACAAAATTACTGACAAGACAGGACGATTCTATTGTTTGATTCGAAACGGTCGCTACTACGCAACCATCGAAAAGAAAAAAGACGATGGTTCATATGAAAAAGTATTTACCTCATTGCCGTTTGATGTGACGAAAGGGTATATAAATACAGTGTTTGAAGTGTAGGTCTTTACAAAAAGAACAAAAGGAATACACTTGGAAAAGGTTTAAGTGTTTTTTAATGAAATAAGTGAGGTTGGCTGGTTATTGCTTAGTTCCCATCCGACCTCCTTATTTTTAAAAGCAAGATGTACTATTCAAGATTTTGAGGCTGTTTTTAAGAAATATGGTGTTTTGGTAAGACAGTCTTAATACATGCCCGCTTCCTTGTTATAACGAGGAAGTGGGTTTTTATTTACCTGAACGATATTTTATCGCAGTGTAGGTGGCCTTGCATTTTTTCTCCGTATACGGTAGAGTAATCCTACCAAAGTCTTTTCAAGGCTTTTTATATTACACAGGAATGCCATCAGTAAATCAGCTCGTACGGAGCCCACGCAAAAAAACAAAACGAAAGACAAAAGCGGTCGCGCTCGCCCGTGGTTTTAATGCTATCAAAAATCGCCCGGTATTCTACCCATCTCCATTTAAACGTGGTGTGTGTACGAAGGTTTCGACAACAACTCCTAAAAAGCCTAACTCTGCGCTCCGAAAAATCGCCCGCGTTCGCCTTACCAACGGTCAAGAAGTAACCGCGTACATTCCCGGCGAAGGACACAACCTCCAAGAGCACTCAGTGGTCATCATCCGTGGTGGTCGCGTGAAGGACTTGATCGGAGTTCGATACCACATCGTTCGTGGACGTCTCGATGCATCTGGTGTTGAAAAGCGACGTCAGTCACGTTCGCTCTACGGTAACAAGCGCCCAAAAGCTACAAGTAAGTAAAAAGTTTATCAAGTTCATAAAGTTATAAAGTAAAAGGCACAAGCGCTCAACTTTAAAAATTTTATAACATTCCACTTTATAACTCATCATATGCGACGCAAAATCAACAACAAAAACATAGTGTTACCTGATATTGTTTACAACTCTCCTCGAGTTGCGAAGTTTATCAACTGTCTCATGTGGGATGGTAAAAAAGAAACTGCACGCAAAGTTGTGTACGGTGCTTTTGATATGATCAAAGAAAAGACAGGCACAGAAGATGCACTCGAAATCTTTGATACAGCTATCAAGAACGCAAGTCCAAACCTCGAAGTTCGCTCACGACGTATCGGTGGTGCAAACTACCAAGTCCCTCGTGAAGTTCGCCCAGAACGTCGCCAAGCACTCGCATTTCGATGGATTCTCGCTGCTGCTCGCAGTAAGAAAGGTGCGCCAATGGCAAAGCGTCTCGCTGATGAACTCATCCTCGCTTCAAAAAACGAAGGTTCTGCAATCAAAAAGAAAGAAGATACACACAAAATGGCAGAATCAAACAAAGCGTTCGCTCACTTTGCTTGGTAATATAAAGAAATCAAATAAAAGAACTCTCCTTGCGGGGAGTTTTTTTATTTGATAATTATACAAAATAAGTGTATGGTAGAAGAAAAATTGTTCACCTCATGAGAAATACATACGTTAATTTGACACTAGCTGAGATTGCCAACAAAACAAAACATCAGCCACTTTTTTATTTCATTGTTACGGTAGTTATTGCAGGATCAATGGCACAGGTATTATTTAATGATTCATTAGAAAATACAGGGCCTAAGATGCTTGTGATATTGATGTCAGTAGGACTTCCTTTGTATAAATTCATTAAAAATCTTGATCCAAAGCGACGAGTTATCGCTGTGCTTGATGAAGAATGTAAATACACACAAAATGCGTCATGGTATAGAGATCTTTGTAAAACACGTGCAGATACTCTTAGGGAAAAAGATCGCACATGGGAGCAATGTAAATACAAAAGGATTCTTTAATGCTTAAAAAGCCACCACTATTCTCGGGTGGCTTTTCTTTTGTCCTCAAAAGGTATATCGTTAATTAAAATCCTGCACCATGAAAAAAATAATATACGGCACTCTCGGTCTTATGGTCATACTACTCGGTATACTACTTGAACCACATCTTTTTTCATTCGCGACACCCAAAGCGAATGCAGTAGTCATTTCTTCGGGAGAAAAAATTCATGTACTTGATCTTGATTCTTCAATAGATCAAGGATCTGTTATTTGTGTTACCTGTGTTGTACTCGTTGATGGTAAAGAAACAAACTCTGGTTGGGAAATTTGCAAAAACCAGTTTTATGCCTATACCTATGGAGATTCGACAGTGGCACATATCGCTATTGATCTTCTAGAGGGTGACTCGGTTGTTCGCCAAGCTGATGCCACTATTGAATTTCGCATTGCCCGAGTTGAAAGGAAATGATCCATGAAGAAACCAAAGCCACCCACATCCTCGGGTGGCTTTTTTCATTTGCAAAACACTGAAAAATACTTTATAGTACATACCACATATAAGACCTCGTGTCTTTTTTGTTTTACTAGAACCTAGCAACTAAAACCTATAACCTTATTTTTATGGAACGAGAATATCCTCTAGAAAAAGTCCGAAACCCCGATACCAAAGCAGAGCTTGGTACGGGGCATGCTTCGGCGACAGTTAATAGCTTTAATCTTTAATTTATGGACAGAGAGTACCCATTGGAGAAAGTAAGAAATTTTGGCATTATCGCCCACATCGACGCGGGCAAAACCACGACTTCAGAACGCGTGTTGTTTTACACGGGCATGTCCCACAAAATTGGTGAAGTGCACGACGGCGAAACTACCACAGACTGGATGGAACAAGAGCGAGAACGCGGTATCACGATTACCGCTGCGGCAGTTACATGTGCGTGGATTCCGACCTATGCGAATGCAGACAAAAATAAGAAAATTCGTTTCAATATTATCGATACCCCAGGACACATCGACTTTACGGTTGAAGTGAAGCGCTCGCTTCGCGTGCTCGACGGTGCCGTCGTTGTCTTTGATGGCGTTGCTGGTGTTGAACCACAATCTGAAACAAACTGGCGCTATGCGGACGAAGCACAAGTACCTCGTATCTGTTTCGTGAACAAGCTCGACCGAACAGGTGCATCATTTGAACATTCCTATGCAACGATTCTCGATCGTCTTTCAAAAAAGGCGGTTCGTATGCAACTTCCTATTGGCCTTGAAGAAAATCATGAAGGCGTCGTAGATCTTTTGACGATGAAGGCCTACTATTTCGAAGGGGACATGGGAAGTAACGTGGTTGAAAAAGAAATTCCAGAAAACATGATGGCGGATGCAAAAAAGTATCATGGTGAACTCATCGAACGCATCGTCGAAAACGATGAAGCACAGATGACGGCATATTTGGAAGGCAACGAACCATCTCTCGACGAACTCAAAAAGACTCTCCGCAAAGCAGTTATCAAAAATGAAATCTTTCCTGTCTACGCAGGCTCAGCACTCAAGAATAAAGGCGTCCAGCTCGTGCTTGATGCGGTTGTCGACTATTTGCCATCTCCAAAAGATATTAAGCCGGTGACCGGAACTGATCCAAATACCGATGAAGCACTCTCACGTGCTGCAGATGATGCAGAACCATTTTGTGGCCTCGCTTTCAAATTGATGGCGGATCCATTCGTTGGCCAGCTCGTCTTCTTCCGTGTGTATTCAGGTACGCTTGAATCAGGAAGTTATGTGTATAATCCTCGCACACGCAACAAAGAACGCATCGGCCGTATTGTGCGTATGCAAGCAGATCAACGCGAAGAAGTGAAGAAAATTTTCGCGGGTGATATTGCCGCGATTGTGGGACTTAAAGATACAAAAACATCTGACACACTTTGTGATGATGCAAAGCCAATCATGCTCGAACGCATCGTCTTCCCAGAACCAGTTATTTCCCTCCGCATCGAACCAAAAACAAAAGCTGACCAAGAAAAAATGGGTCTTGCGCTTTCACGTCTTGCGGATGAAGATCCAACATTCCGTGTGTCGACCGATCAAGAAACAATGGAAACAATTATCGCAGGTATGGGAGAATTGCACTTGGATATTATTGTCGATCGTATGAAGCGAGAATTCGCTGTTGATGCAAATGTCGGTAAACCACAAGTTGCGTACCGCGAAACAATTAATGCAAATGCGGAAGCAGAAGGTAAGTACATCAAACAATCCGGTGGTCGTGGAAACTATGGTCACGTGAAAATCCGCGTCAAGCCGATGGATATGTCGCTCACGAAAGAAGAAATCGAAGATCTACCAAAATCAGTCAAACGCGAACCACACTTTGAATTCATCAACACCATCAAAGGAGGTTCGATTCCACAAGAATATATTCCTGCCTGTGAAAAAGGATTCCGAGAAGGTCTCGATCGCGGTATTTTGGCAGGATTTAAAATGGTGGATGTTTCTGTCGAACTCTGGGATGGAAGTTACCACGATGTGGACTCAAACGAAATGGCGTTTAAAATCGCCGCAAGTATGGGTATCCAAGATGCATGTCGTGCTGCAAAACCAGTCATTCTTGAACCGATGATGAAAGTGGAAGTCGTTACCCCTGATAAATTCATGGGCGATGTTACTGGAAGTCTTTCTGCAAAACGCGGATTGATTGAAGGCATGGAAGATCGTGGTATGAACAAAGTCGTCAAGGCGGTTGTGCCGTTGTCTGAAATGTTCGGCTACACGACAAACCTCCGTTCTATGACGGAAGGTCGCGCTGGATTTACGATGGAATTCTTGCGATATGATATCGTGCCTAACAACGTAGCAGAAACGATTATCGCAGCAAAGAAATAAAGGAAAATATGCGTCTCAAAATATTTCGGTTACGCCAAAATATCTTTGATACGTGATTTTTGGAATAAACAAAAATCAAAAAAGCCCGACACAATAAAATTGTGTCGGGCTTTTGATTTTTGTAACATGATTCATTTTCCTAAGTACACATTCAATTTTTTTACTCGTGGATTTTTCCGAAATCGGCGAATTGTTTTGTCTACTATTTGCCGAACGCGTTCACGGGTGAGGCTAAATTTTTCTCCAATGGCTTCTAAACTTAATTCTTCTTTACCATTAATCCCAAAACGATGACTAACAATATCGGCATCTCGTTGTGAGATCATATTTCTTAAAATATCACCGATGTCTTGTTTCAAAGATTCATTTATCAGCAGATCCTCTACATTACCGGTGACTGGGGCACTTTGAAAATAATCAATTCTTGTCATCTCTTCACCTTCTGCAATTGGGGCATCGAAACTAAGATATCTAGTATCTCCTTGGTGCATGTCTTGGATATCTCCTATTGGTATCTCAAGTAATTCAGCAAGTTCTTCATGTGAGGGTGCGCGTTCGTATCGTTGCTCAAATTTCATTATCATTTTATTGATTTTGTTTGTTGAGCCTATTTTGTTCATTGGCAAACGCACAATGCGCGCATTTTCAGCGATCGCTTGCATTATTGATTGACGAATCCACCACACCGCATATGAAATAAATTTAAACCCACGAGTGTGATCAAATCGCTGAGCTGCCTTTCCAAGACCAATATTTCCCTCGTTGATTAAATCAGAAAGCGACAGTCCTTGGTTTTGGTTCTGTTTCGCAACAGAAACAACAAAACGAAGATTTGCTTTTATGAGTTCGTCTAAAGCATCCGAGTCACCTTCTTGTATTTTTTTTGCCAAAGCAACTTCGCGTTCGGCAGAAATGAGAGGATATTTTACAATTTCTTTTAGATATCGCTGAAGGGAATCACCTTCGCGGAGAGTAATTTGGCTGACGATTTTTAGCTGTCTCATGATTTTTGAATTTTTTCTTTAGCGTACGCTGGATACTTTTTGATGTCAACCCGGACACTTACTTTGGCATAGTTGCAATTCGTGTTTTCTTACTTTTGTGATAAACATCGGCTAGTGCTATCAACGGTAAGTAATGTAATAATCTTTTTTTACAACAAAAACACAATGACAAAGTAAGTGTACGGGTCAACCCCGTAGTGAATTTTGGCAATGCATACTATGCGCAATTTTGAAAAAATTGCTTTGCCAAACTCTACTACCGGGTCAAAGCCCTTTTCATTTTTTAAGTTATGGAGTATACCCCCACACCAATTTTTTGCAAAAAATCTGGTGTGGGGGTATAGTTGGCAAAACCCCCTAGCTCATGAACAACAAAACATTCCAAGCCGAAAAGAAATTTTTCAACTCCCTTAGTGATACTAAGCAAGCTGAAAAAGAGTTTGTCCAAGCGATTAAAGATGAAATATTGTTATGTGCAATGCAAGATAATGCCGTCATAGCCTTTCTTGAATTGCCATTGTATAAGCACAAATACGACAATCATGTTATTGATGAAATATCATTTTACTTTGTGCGATATGCAAAAGAAGTTGAAATGCATGGTGATGCTAAAAAAGAAGTGCATCGACAGCATCATTTTGAAATAGAAGAGAAGGTTGACCTTCTCGGTACTATGCCTGGAGCATTTGTGTTGACGGTAGAATTCATTTTAGATCGCCTTAATGCACTATTGAAAGCAAGTGAATTTGCTATGCAGTTGTACACACAAGAGCCAATGGAATCTGATAAAGGTTCACTGAGGATTTATTGTGAAGGAATTATTGCACCAGTAAAGAAAGAAGAAGGAGAACCAAAACCCCTTAACGGGAAAGTGGTAACTGATGAAGTAAAAGAGAGTGAGAAAGAAAAAATTATTTCTTAAAACAAGCAAAAGACACAGAGCCCTGCAAACGAAGTTTGCAGGGCCTTTCATTTTTGACACACAAAAATGACGTCACAAAGATTTTTTGGCGTCGCCAAAAAATTTTGAGACGCAGATTTTTAACCACAACCAGCTCGTACTTGCATAATTTCCGTCTCTCTGGTAGTATGAAAACCAATCTCTTTTTATCCATATTCGTATAGATAGAAAGGTTTTTATTAACAACCTCCTTCGAAGAGGTACATTAACCAAAGACAGGTATGGAACGTGCATAAGCACGCACCCGCTACCTAATAAATATTTATGGCAGCAGAAGTATTCAATCGAACAAAGCCTCACGTAAACGTGGGAACTATCGGTCACGTTGACCACGGCAAGACAACTCTTACCGCGGCTATTTTGACTATCTTAAACCGTGAAGGAAACGGTTATTCAGCTAAGTTGAAGGGCGTTAACGATATCGACAAGGCGCCTGAAGAAAAGGCTCGTGGTATCACCATTGCGCTTTCTCACTCTGAATACGAAACACCTAATCGTCACTACGCACACATTGATGCTCCGGGTCACGCTGACTACATCAAAAACATGATTACGGGTGCCGCTCAAATGGACGGTGCTATTATCGTGGTTGCAGCGACTGATGGTGCTATGCCACAAACTCGTGAACACATCCTCCTTGCAAAACAAGTTGGTGTGCCAAAAATCGTGGTGTTCTTGAACAAGTGCGACATGGTTGACGACAAAGACATGATTGACTTGGTTGAAGAAGAAATCCGCGAAATCCTTGAAAAACAAGGTTTTGATAAGGATTGTCCTATCATCCGTGGTTCAGGTCTTAAGGCTCTTGAATCAAAAGACAATACTGACGAATGGGCAGTAAAAGTTATGGATCTCGTTAAAGCTCTCGATACCTACATCCCAGAGCCTGTTCGTGATGTCTCAAAACCATTCCTTATGCCTATCGAAGACGTTTTCTCTATCGAAGGACGCGGTACAGTGGTCACCGGTAAAATCGAACGCGGTATCGTCAAGGTTGGTGAAGAAGTCGAACTTGTTGGTATCAAAGAAACAAAGAAGACAGTTATCACCGGTATTGAAATGTTCAACAAGCAACTTTCAGAAGGTATGGCAGGAGATAACGCAGGTATCCTCCTCCGCGGTATTGCGAAAGATGATATCACTCGTGGACAAGTGCTTGCAAAGACAGGATCAGTTACTCCACATGACAACTTTGAATGTGAAGTGTACATCTTGAAAAAGGAAGAAGGTGGACGTCACACTCCATTCTTTAATGGCTACAAACCTCAATTCTACATCCGAACGACAGACGTTACAGGAGATGTAGTGCTTCCAGCAGGAACAGAAATGGTTATGCCAGGTGATACCGTTAAACTTACGGTCAAACTCGTAACGCCAGTTGCACTTGAAGATCAAACACGTTTTGCTATCCGCGAAGGTGGTAAGACAGTTGGTGCTGGTGTTGTAACAAAGATTATTGGATAAAGTAAGTAGAAAGTAGATAGTAGTAAGTAGGAACACATTCCGAACACTACTATCTACTAACTACTAACTACTTACTAACCCATGGCTACTAAAACAACAAAACCAAAAACAGCAAAATCGAAGTCTGCAGAAGGGGCAGTGAAGCTTCGTATCCGCGTGCGCGCATATGAGAACAAAATTCTCGACATATCGGTAAAACAAATTATCGATACGGCGCGCCGCCACGATGCGGAAGTTGTTGGTCCGATCCCTCTTCCTACAGAAATTAAAAAGTACACGGTCAATCGCGCTTCATTCGTCTACAAAAATACGCGTGAACAGTTTGAAATGCGTATTCACAAGCGTGTGATCGATATTATGAACCCGAACGCGAAGACCATCGAAGCACTGACCAATCTGTCCTTGCCATCCGGTGTAGATATCGACGTTAAAATGATGTAAATAAAATAAGTAGAAAGTTTGTAAAGTTCATAAAGTTATAAAGTAAATGCAAAAAATTGTGTTGCTTTATAACTTTTGACTTTATAACTTTTGAACTAAATTCCTATGATTATTCTCGGCAAAAAACAGTATATGACGCAGTACTTCACGGAAGATGGCAAAGCGCATGCGGCGACAGTCGTTCTTGCGACTCCTTCTACAGTGACTACGGTCAAAACAAAAGAGCGAGATGGCTATGATGCTCTCCAGCTCGGTTTCGAAGCGCAAAAAAAGGAACGCGTATCAAAGGCCGTACAAGGTCAGATGGGCGATCTCGGCGTTTTCAAAACGGTAAAGGAATTTGCGCCTATCAATGGTCAAACTCCTGTTGATCTCGATAAAAAGCGAGGTGATGTGTTCGATGTTTCTGGCTTTACGGTCGGCGATGTTGTGCGCGTTACCGGTGTTTCAAAAGGTAAAGGTTTCCAAGGTGTCGTGAAGCGTCACGGCTTCCATGGTGGTCCTCGAACCCACGGTCAGAAACACTCTGAACGTGAACCAGGTTCTATCGGTGGTGGTCTTCGTGCTCGTGTGCCAAAAGGCATGCGCATGGCAGGACGCACCGGTTCTGATACCATCACGGTCGCGAATCTTCGCGTACTTGATGTTGATATGGAACGGAATTTATTGGTACTCTCCGGGGCGTTGCCTGGTCGAAGAGGTACTCTGCTTAAGATAATGACCACAAAGGTCAAGTAGAAAGTTATAAAGTCATAAAGTTCATAAAGAAATTACAAAATACTTTATAACTTTAAAAACTTTAAGAACTTGATAACTCATATATGGAAGCAACACTCAAAAAAACTAAAAAAGTAAAAGTTCCAGTTAGTTTGGAAACAACCGTATTTACACAAGCAGGTAAAAAAGGCGCAGCGATTACTCTTCCAGAAGCTATCTTCGGTGTGCCATGGAATGGTGACCTCGTGCACCAAGTTATGGTCAGTATGACCAGTAATGCTCGTGCAGGAACAGCTAATACAAAGACTCGCGGCGAAGTGCGCGGTGGTGGTAAGAAGCCATGGCAGCAAAAGGGAACTGGTCGTGCACGTCATGGCTCATCTCGTTCACCGATTTGGGTTGGTGGCGGTATTACGCACGGACCTCGTGCAGAAAAAGATTACACAAAAAAGATCAATCGCAAAATGAAAGCAAAAGCATTGTTTACCGTGCTTTCACAAAAGTATCGTGATGGAGAAATTCTCTTTATCGATGATTTGACGGTAGCAAATACAAAAACAAAAGATGCACATAAGGTAATCGTTTCGCTTGCTGAGCAAAAAGGATTTGAAAAACTCTTGAAAGCGCGCAAACAAGTTGGTCTTGTTGCAGTACCGAAAGATACATACGCAAACATTGCTCGTGCATACCGAAACTTACCACAAGTGCTTTTGAACACCGTTGAAGAACTCGACATTGTTGATGTACTCAACCACCGTTATCTTATTATCAGCCAACCAGAAAACGCTATTGCTTTGCTTGCAAAAAAACAAGTAAGTAAGAAAGCTACTGCATAATTATATGGCAACAAAAACAGACAAAAAGAAAACGGAGGTAACAGAAGTGATAAAAACATCACTCTTGGGTGCACCACGTGTCACTGAAAAAGCAGCACGACTTACCATAGGTAATGCATATGTATTTATGGTAGAAACTCGAGCAACAAAACCTGAAATCAAAAAAGCATTTATCGCGAAGTATAAGAAAACACCTCTTAAAATCGGCATGACAACTATCCGCGCAAAGAAAGTTATTGTTCGTGGCCGAAAGGGAATGCTCGCAGGTGGAAAAAAGGCGATTATTTATTTGAAAAAAGGCGAAACAATAGAAATTAGTTAACATCAGTAAATAGTAAATAGTAAATAGGCCGAACAAAAATAAATCAGATCCGAAATTATTGCTCCCTATTTACT
>CALRGH010000001.1 GCA_943357245.1 Candidatus Nomurabacteria bacterium | reverse complement strand
ATGCAAGCAACAGAGGAGTCAAAATCCTATGCAAAAGAAGCACTATTGCTCGCATTTGCGAACCTCAAAAATGCCGTCATTTCGCCAAGCCCTGAATCACGTATCGCAATGAGCCGAGCCGCACACTTGGCAGGGAAGGCCATTAATATATCCAAAACGACGGCCGCACACGCACTTTCGTACCCGTTTACGGCTCATTTTGGCGTTCCGCACGGTCACGCGGTAGCCCTCACATTAGCAGCTATTTTACGGTATAATGCCTCTGTTCCCGACAATAGCGTTATTACCGAAATCATCGCCATATGTGGCGCCACAGGGGCAGAAGATGTCGCATGTAAGCTCGAAGCTCTTTTTAGAGATATAGGATTTGAGATGAAATTGAGCAATCTTGGTGTCACTGAAAATGATATTGAAATGATATTGAATGAAGCGTCACTCGAACGAATGCAAAATAATCCGAGAAAAATAACACGTGAAGATGCCAAGAAAATACTAGAAACTATTTTATAATTATGAGATTACGAAACTTTTTAATTTATCGACCCAAAAAAGGATTAAAGGAAGAAGAAATCTTATCCGTTGATTCGGAGTACGAGAGAGGGCTTGCTCAAGGAAAAAAACTTGTTCTCTGTACTCTTTGTGCAAGATCAGGCACGCGATGGTTAGGCGATGTATTTAATGAGCATAAAAACGCAACAGGAGTAACTGAGCGTTATTTTGAGGCGGAATCATTTTATCGTTATATTAAATACAATAAACTTCCTATTGATACTTCCGGGATTATTAAATTGATTAAATATGGCATTGTACAAGACTGGAAAAAAGGAGATGTTTCGATTGTTATTAGTCCATTTTTTTCACACGGCATCCTAGAATTATATGAAAACCTCCATCCTGAAAAAATTATTTTTGGGATTAATGATCCAAAGTTTACGACGCAGTCAATTTTCAACAAAGGATTTTTTAAAGAAAAATACGTTCGCAAAGATGTAAATCTATCACTTGGTTTTCAACCAGGATTTGATCAAGAGTGGTCTTGGCTGTATCTCTTTGCACGGCTGGTCCCTAATGGGGAATTTTACACAGCATGGGAAAAACTTACTCGAATCGGTAAAATAGCATGGTGGGGGAGTCAGATGAACAAAGATATTTGGGAGCAACTGCAACAATTGCCAAAAGAAAAAACATTTGTATTTATTTTAAAACATGCGGATCAAAATTATGAATATTATAAAAATATAGCTCGTGAATTTGGGCTAACGCCGCTTTTAAGTGAAAAAGCATTTCTTGCGGTGAAAGGAAAGACAGTAACAACAAAACATAATAAACTGCACCAATGGTCAGAGAAAGAACAAACAGAATTTGAGCAGTACTCTAAAGAATGGCAAATATTATATGAGCAGTTGTCTAAAATAAATCCCTATGAAAAAAAAGATTAAAACAAAAAAAGAAAAAATAGTATATCTACCGATGGCCGTGGACCTTATTCATCATGGACATATTAATGTTATCAATGTTGGACGTAAGCTGGGAAAGGTTATTGTAGGTCTTCTTACTGACAAAGCTATTGCAAAATACAAACGCGTACCACTTTCTACATATGAAGAGCGCAAGAGAATTATCGAAAACATTGTCGGAGTGGACCATGTCGTGGCGCAAACCACTGATGAGTATGTTCCTATTCTTAAAAAATTAAAACCCGATTATTTTGTACATGGCGACGATTGGAAAACGGGGGTGCAAACAGAAAAGCGAAATCGTGTGATTGCAATTATGAAGACATGGGGAGGAAAAGTGGTAGAACCTGCGTACACAGAAGGAACCTCTTCAACTCGGTTGATAGAAAATATTATCAATCAAGGAACTACTCCAGAAAAAAGAGGAAAGATGTTGAAACGGATTTTGGATACAAAAAAACTCGTGCGCATTTTAGAAGTACACAATGGGCTCACTGGTCGTATTGTTGAAAAATCAAAAATAATAAAAGGACCAGAAACAAAAGAATTTGATGGTATGTGGCTTTCAAGTCTGACTGACTCTGTTGCAAAAGGGAAGCCAGACAATGGCTCTGTAGATTTTACGTCTCGACAAAATACGATCGATCAGATTTTTGAAGTTACGACGAAGCCGATGATCTTAGATGGTGACAATGGAGGATTTCCAGAGCATTTTGCGCTTATGGTAAAGACACTTGAGCGATTAGGTGTGTCGGCGGTTATTATTGAAGACAAAGTGGGATTGAAAGCAAATTCACTGTTTGGTGCTGATGCAAATCAGACGCAAGACAGTATAGAAGAATTTTCTCATAAAATTTCTGTAGGTAAAAAAGCGCAGGTGACTAATCACTTTATGATCATTGCGCGTATCGAGAGTTTGGTATTAGGAAAAGGAATGAAAGACGCACTCGATCGCGCGAAAGCATATATCAAAGCGGGTGCTGATGGTATTTTTATTTCAAGTAAAGAAAAGACTCCTGACGAAATCTTTGCGTTCGCAAAAGAATATAAAAAATTCAAAACGAAAGTACCACTTGTTGTTGTGCCAAGTACCTACAGCTCAGTCACTGAAGAAGAGCTTGTCAAACATGGCATAAAAGTAGTTATCTATGCGAACCATCTTTTGCGCAGCGCGTATCCTGCAATGGTAAAAACAGCTGAAGTTATTCTTGAAAATGGCGGTTGTGGAGAAAGCGAAAAACTCTGTATGCCCATCAAAGATATTTTGACCCTGATTCCGGGAGGTAACGACTAAAACTATATATGAACAACGCTCACTATAAAAACAACATAGGCGCGGTTATACGAGGATTATTGAATGGACTTAAACATACACCGGAGACAATCGCGCCGATTATTGGTGTGGAGCAAAAGGTGATTGAGGAGATTATTGGTGGCAAACAGGAATTGACGGCAGATATCGAACAAAAATTAATTTCGGTGGCAGGTCTCAATCAGCAAGATTTGTATCCCGCAGAATTTGCAGGCGAATTTCCTATTGTTGATGACACTGATCTTGGGGTGCGAATTGTGCGCGCGGCAGAAACGAAAGCGAGCGAGCGCATCCTTTCGCGCGGGCCTGCGAATATTCCGTACTATATTTATGCCGATACTGCGATGTCGAACACTTCCACCTTTCGCCCTGAATGGATCAAAGAATTATTTGTGCATAATGGGGAGACTGCAGATTTGCCAGAATGGGCATTTAACAAAGGACATTTTGAGCACCAGATGACGTATTTTATCGGGCCGGTAAATTTTTATTGGATTGATAAGAGTGGTGTGCGCCATGTGACGCAGATGAACACCGGCGATACCAATTATATTTCGCCATTTGTGCCACACACATTTACGACACGAGAAGAAGACAAAGGACTTATCTTAGCAGTGACGTATGGCGGCGCGATTGCAAATCCCACATTCAAAGCAGAGATCGGCGTAATGCCAGTTGAAGATTTTTTGAAGCATACGAAAGAAAAATTGGCGCAGTTACCGTTTGCCATCGATGAAAAAGTAGTTGCAGGTGTTGCAATTCTAAAACATGAGAATGCACAAAACGGCAATTTGGTGCAGTGTGATTATCAGCCCGATACACGCACGCGAGAGATTACTTTTATACAAGGAGCAATTTCAGAATCTGTTTCATCTGACAGATGGATTTACAATGTCGGATCTGAATCGATAACAATAGAATGGGGGAATGGAAAAAGTTCAGAAATACAAACAGACGATTCATTGTTTATCAAACCAAACACTACACATGCGTTGAAGGGGAATGAACAAGCAAAACTACTTGTGGTAGATATCAAACCCGGCGCAGGAGATCCACTCATTGAGTTGAAAGCAATTGAAACGTATGCTGGCGATGCGGGACTGTCTCGTGTGCACACAGAAACAACGCGTTGGTACTAATATGAAAAATCTTCTCATCCTGACCCAAAAAGTGGATAGCAACGATCCGATACTCGGATTTTTTGTCAGTTGGATACAAGCATTTTCGAAAAAATATACAAATGTTATTGTTGTGTGTTTAGAAAAAGGGAAATATGAGCTTCCTGCAAATGTAGAAGTGTATTCGCTCGGGAAGGAAACTGGCATATCGCGATGGAAATATGTAAAAAACTTTTTCAAGTATGTATGGAAATTCCGCAAGCAATATGACAGTGTCTTTGTACATATGAATGGTGAATACATGCTCTTGGGCGGACTGCTGTGGAAACTATTAGGAAAGAAAACGGTAATGTGGCGTAATCACAAGAGTGGTTCATGGAAAACAAGTATTGCAGGCATGCTGGCAGACACCGTTTGTTATACGTCGACCGGTTCATATACGGCGACATTTAAAAATGCAGTAGTTATGCCAGTGGGAATCGACGAAACTCTTTTTCATCCAGTGCAGGGAATAGAACGAAAACCGAATTCGTATGTATATGTTGGTAGAATTTCGCCGATAAAAAATATCGACAAAATGATTGATGGATTTATTGCATGGAAAAAAGAAGATAGCGCTTCGAATTTTACTTTTGATATAGTCGGACCTGCAGACATTGAGCTCGACAAAAATTACAAGAGGGAATTACTGCAGAAAATCGAACAAGCAGATCTATCTTCTCGAATAACATTTCAAAATGCTGTGCCGCAGGCACAGCTTCCGGAGTTATATTCTTCGCATCAGTTTTGCATCAATCTTACAGAATCAGGTAGTTTTGATAAAACAATCTGGGAATCGGTATTTTGTGGCTGTGTGCCAATTGTGCATAATACGAGTTTTTTGGATGAAATTCCGACAGATGCGAGAAATAAAATTGCTGTAGAATCGCTTGATGCACAAGAAGTTGCGCGAGTATTAAAACAAGTAGATACCACGATAGATCTGACAGAAATCGGGAAGAAACACGGTTTGCAAAATCTAATGAATGAACTCACTAAAATCCTATGAAGCAATTTTTGAAAAATATTTTTTATTTCAAATGCGCCTTTTGGGATTTTTTATTGCACGACAGTAAGGCAAGGATTTTGATGTATCACTCCCACGAACTTCCGAATGTATTTTTTAATGTTTCAAAAGAACAATTAATCTGGCAGTTGGACTATTTACAGAGTCACGACTATCGATTTGCGACAGTAAGTCGATTGGTTGAGAAAATGAATAATAAAGAATCGTTGCGCAACGTTATTGCAATTACGTATGATGATGGACATAGAGATTTTTTGACAACAGCCTTGCCGGAATTTATAAAAAGATATATTCCTGTCACGCTGTACTTCCCAAAAGGTATGACGAGGGACACTCTTGTAACATCAACGGGGATTTCGTGCCCACTCATTAGTCGTGAAGAAATTGAGCATTTGAAAAAGAATCCACTTATTGAAATTGGTTCACATGGCGTGTCCCATGCAGAATTTCCAACAGTGTCAGATGAAATGTTGGCGGTAGAACTTGCACGTGATGGGGAATATTCCATTGCCTATCCGCGGGGTAAATTCGGTTCCCGTGAGATATGTGAGGCCCAAAAAGCAGGGTATACGAGCGCTGTGACGACTATATCAGGCTTTGTAGGACATAAGAACGACCCTTTTATCCTTCCGCGCATCAGTATTGACAGAGAGACGAATCATCTCGCTTTTCGGGCAAAGCTCTCTACGATGTTTGGGTTTTATGCTAGTGTACGAGTATGGATTTCATCTGGGAAACAATAAGAGGACGCACGCTCTATAGAATCCTGTTTCAGCAGGAAGTGTTTCGAGCGCAACCATACGTTGTCGGCCGAGTGCTTGATATTGGTGCAGGAGGAAAACCAAGTTATGAAAAATATCTACCAAAAAATATCGAGTATATTAAAACAGATTATGTGCAGAAAAATGGTGTCGATCAGGTATTAGATTTTAATCAATCATTCCCCTTTGCTGATGCGAGTATAGATACGGTATTTTTATTTCACAATGTATACATTGCAGAAAATCCTGCGCATGTGCTTGCACAAGTGCATCGCGTATTAAAAAAAGGTGGGCATCTGCTTATTTCAAATCCTTTTGGGGTAAATGTAATGGCAGAGCCTCATGATTATGGCAGATTTACCAAAGAAGGATTGGAGAAAATAGTACATGAAGCACATTTTGACATTGTGCACATGCGACAAATTGGCGATAGATTTTCAGTCATCAGCTATGCACTCCACGCCTTTTTCCTTGTTTGGCCGATTCGGTTGATCTGTAATGCCATTGCACTGCTTTGTGATACACTAATCCCGCGAGGAATGAAAAAAAATCACCCATTTCCATTAGGATACTTTTATGTCGCACGAAAATAAACTCCAAGTAAAAGAAGGGCATTATAAAAAGTGGAAATACACGACGTTTTCGCGATTCATTTCATTTTTCTATCAAATAGATTCGATTGCGAAATTGGAGGGGGTGCATTCTATTTTAGAAATTGGGCCGGGAAGTAAATTAGTCGCTGATGAATTAAAAAAGATGGGGTATAGCGTAACGACCTGTGATTTTGATGCATCTGTTACTCCAGATGTTGTTGCTGATGTGCGCACGCTACCATTTAAAGAAGGTGAATTTGATTGTGTGATGGCGTGCCAAGTATTGGAGCATATTCCATTTGCAGATTTTGAAAAAATAATGGATGATTTTGCGAAGATTACCAAAAAATATGTCATTATTTCACTTCCAAATCGATCGACGACATTTGAGCTTGTCTTACGAATTCCGTTTATTAATACGCTGTTTAAGAGAAATTTTTTCGATTGGAGTATTCAATTTCCGGTGAAATTTGTCGGATTCGAAGAGTCGGGTCAGCATTATTGGGAAATCGATTTTTGGACAACCTCCCGTAAAAAAGTACGCACGGTATTTGAGCGACATTTTACTGTTCTTAAAGAATTTCAACCACCGATGAATAAGTATCACCGATTTTATGTACTCGAACGAAAATAAGACAAGAATAAAAGTCGCCATCATCACCAATGATTTTATGGTGGGCGGTGTACAAAAATTAATTTTAGATCAGGTCACCTTGCTTGATCGGAACATTTTTTCTCTTTCTATTATCTCACTCTCACAATTTCCAGGGAAGGGAGATTTTTATGATCTTGTGCCGACTGACGTACCTATTTACAAACTACACTTCCGAAGATTTTTTGATGTGCGTGCATGGGTTGCCTTGATTCGTGTATTGCGACAAATACAACCAGATATCGTTAAAGCAAGTTTATTTTTCAGTAATATCATAGCTCTTGTACTCAAACCGTTTTTTGGATATAAGGTAATTACCGCAGAGCACAATACGGATATTGCACGCCCTTATCATGTGCGATTTTTGAATAAATTATTATCTCCACTTGCCTATACAATTGTGGCGGACTCGCAAGGGGTGGTAGAGCATATCACTAGAACAGAAGGAATAGCAAAAGAAAAATTTACCGTCATTTACAACGGGGTAGAGCTCGGTGAAATAGGAAAAGCACAAACACTTTATTCGACGCAAAAAAATGATATCCGACAAGAAATAAGACTTGTGTCAAATGACAAAATTTTTCTTAATGTCGCACGTCTTTCAACTCAAAAAAATCATACACTGATGATCGATGCCTTTGCGCGCATTATTCCAAACTATCCTGATGCAAAATTGGTGATTATTGGTGATGGTCCATTGCGAGAAAAATTAGAAGAGCAAATCAAAAATCTCCACGTGGAGAAAAATGTCATTTTACTCGGTGAGCGAAAAGACATTTACCGATTTTATGCTGTCTCGGATTTTTTCTTACTCACCTCCGTTCGTGAAGGATTCTGTATTGCGGCAATGAATGGCCTTGCCTTTGGTTTGCCACTTCTTTCGACCCGCGTTTCTGGTGTCAGCGAATATTTGAAAGATGGGCAGAATGGTCTTTTCTTGGGCAATGATTCGGTCGCCATGGCGTCGAAATTGGAAGTAATACTTTCTTTAGATACTACGACACTTGAAAAATACAAACATACTGCAGTCGAAAGCGCACAATTATTTGGTACAGACACCTATATTAACAAATACAACGATTTATTTCTTCGGACGTATCGTGGCAAAGATTCGCTCTGACGAGTTGCCGTCTTGATAGGTGTGATATAGATCACGCACTTTTTTGCGTTCGTCACGACACGTGTCGTTACCTGCGAGAAGATTCGTGATTTCACCGAACAAGTTTTGTTCGCTTTTTATTTTTGCGCCGGGCATATGGCTTTCGTAGTCGTCGATCAGTCCTTCTTTTGCGTGATACGCATCGATATCGTAGATATAAAAGATGATCGGTCTGTCGAGCAGGAGATAGTCTACATAAGACGAAGAGTAGTCAGTAATAAGAATGTCGATAAAAGGCATAATGGAATTAATATCGCATTCGGGCATATCGATAATAATATCGCCTACAGACAAGATTTTTCGTGCCCGATACTTAGCGTGCATAGATACGAGGAATACAACATTATTTTTTTGCGCAAAAGCCTCTGCTGTTTCTCTATTGAAATGATCTTCCGGATTAAAATGCGCATTGCCACGGCGGAATGTCGGCGCGTACATGATTATTTTTTTACTATTGTTTCTGTGCGACTCTAGAATGTCAACTAATTTTTCTTCTTCGGCGGAAAAATAACTTTTCTCGCGACTAAATAATTGATCATTGCGCGAATAGCCAGCTACGCACATCTGCGCACCGGCAGTGAATTCGGCAGGGAGTAGGGAATTAGTGAACGGAGAGGTGCCAAATATAAAATCGTTTTTCTGCAATGGTGTCTGCGCATAGCCTTTTTTCTTAAGTCCTTTGCCGTGGAGCAATTGGACGATTTTTACGCCATGCGAAAAAAGCACATTATATTTTTGTAAAAATGCATCGATGACGACATAGTCCGCGCGAAGCGCGTACCAGATACCAAGAAGGCTTTTTTGATAGTAGGAACGAAATCCTTCACTCCGCAATCGTCGCGCAAGTGCTCTATCTTTTGCGAGCCAGATGCTTTTAATTTCCGGATGCTCTTTGTGCACATACAATAAAAAATGTTTTGCATTATCAGAAAAAATCTCGCCCTGATTCGAGCTGTGCCAGCCTATGAATACCCACAGATTTTTATTGCGAAATAACATGTTAGTTTTGTGCCCGCGCCAAATCTTCTGCGGTGTCTATTTCGATTGCATGAGAGGCAGTAACATCGACGGCGTGGAGCTCTTTTTTATGCACATTGACGACGTGATTAATCAAATCTACAGCAAATGAATATCTGAATGTTTCAGCGCCTTCTGTGGCGACTGTTTTTTTTATTGTATCGATAAAATCGTTTGAAAGTTTGGTGACGCCGATAAATTCGCCATCGCTATCGTGTTCCGTAATATGTTTGCCGATATGGTGAATGCGCATATCTTCATCTGTGACGACGTTTACTTGCTCCTCTTCCCATGTAATTTTTTGGATAGCGGTGACAGATTCATGTGGGGAGTGAATGACATCAGCAAGTACTTTAAGATCGCAATGCACATCACCATTCAGATAAAGGACGTCGCTATGCAATTGGGGAAGTGCGGCAATGACGCCAAATGCTGGTCTGGAATCCTCAAATGCCGGATTGTTTACAAAAATAATTTTTTGATCAGAGTAGTGAGTTTGCACATACTCTTCGATTTTATGCGCCAAAAAACCCGTCACGATGACGATAGGGGAAACCTGCTCTTTGGCTAACATTTCGATCTGGTAGCCCAAAATTGCCTTACCATTCACTTCGAGTAACGGCTTTGGTATTTCCTCTGTATGAGGACGAAGTCTGGTGCCTCGCCCACCGGCTAAGATGAGTCCTGTCATAGATGATTGATATGTTTGATTGAATCAAATATATAACAATTAAGTAGCTTTTCAAACTTTTTGAAACTATTTTTTGTATTCCAATACTTTAAGAGTCTTCGGATGTAGGGACCGGATTTTATTTGAGGAGTTGAGGAGTCGAGTTCGTGCGGATGAAAATAAATAATGGGAGTGCGCGTTTTTGCAACAGAATGTACAAACCATTTGAATATGAAAAGAGGAAGGAAGCGGAAGTAAATACCGCCGGCAAAGGGAATACGAAATCCAAATATAGTTGCGACTGATGTTGGGATTTCGGTAAGACCGGGAATAATTTCGTAACGATCAAGCTGTGCGTCTGCAACACCGTATTCACCCATGTTCATAGGAAAGATGCTTGAGTCATAGGTGAAGCCGAGATCTTTTAAAATAGGCAAAATCCATTCAGTTTTTTTATCGAGTGAGAAGTGTGCGGCGCGAAAGCCTAAATTATTATTTTTGACTTTCGCGTCAGTTGCCGTTTCAATAAGTGTAATTTGTTTTTCACAATCTTGTTTGAAAGTTTCCGGAGTATATTCGGAAAGGCGAATGTGTCTCGGACCATGAATCCCAATTTCGTGGCCGTCATCAGCAATCTGTTTCAAAATGTGCGGATATTTTTCGGTAACGTCGAGCGTCACAAAAAATGTCGCGTGCGCGCTGTATTTTTTGAGTGCGTTTAAGACTCGTTCCATAGATTTCGGAAACGGATCGTGGGCGAGCATATCTTCTGTGATATGCGGTTTGAGCCACGCGCCTTCGCTCCAGAGTTCAACATCAAACGTGAGTGCAATTGTTGGTTTAGGATTTACGGACATAAAATTTTTGTGCAAAGAAACGAGCTACTCCTAATACGAGTGTATTAAGTGCTGTTGCAATCGGATAAGAAATAAAGAGAATACTTGTCCAAAATGCGAAGAGTATATTATTGCCAATCCATGAAAGTGCAAGGACAACCAAAAATCGGTGCAACATTTTGGTGTTGTGCGCAGTTTTAAATACAAATTTGTTATAGCCGATATAGACACCCACATAGGCAACGGAGAGTGCAATTGCGTACGCAATTTTTTCGTCTATGGGTATCTTCTTGAGTAAAAATACAACCGCGATAATAAAGAAGTAGCTCGAAAGTGTGATGAGCCCATAACGGAACATCTGCCAAAATGTATGCCAGGTAATTATTTTTTTAGCGTGTGCTTTTAATTTTTCCATATATCATTGTCCACGGAAGTGGTTTTTTTACTTTAGCGATATCAAAATAACGCGCAACAAGCGTGCGGAGGGCGCGTGACGACCAGTGATTGATGTGACCGTGCGTATTGCCGAAATCGCGCAAATATTTGCCCCGTGCCATATTAAGCGCTCGCCAAATCGGTTCGCGTGGTGTACTTGCGATGATATATTTTTTTGATACACGCGCAAGCTCCGCAAGGGCTTTTTCTGGTTCTTCTAAATGTTCTAATACTTCCAAACAAAAGACACAGTCAAATGAATGATCGGCGTAGGGAAGTGCATAGATGGACGCAGTCTGACAATCGACAGAGGGATTTTTTTCTTTTGTGAGACGGACTAGTTCTGGGTCAATATCGCATGCGGTAAATGTCGTGCCTTCTTTGAAAAAAGTGCGGAGTTCTTCCATCGAATATCCAGCACCACAACCAACTTCAAGGACACTTGTTGCGTCGGTGGGCGAGAGTTTGCGAATAGTCTTAAAAAAGTTGCGCACCAAAAAATTACCGACCTTGCCCGTCTTTGTGTATTTGTCCGTAAATTGCGTAATGGTGATATTATCTTTTTCTTGATTCATATAATACTTTTTCTATGGTTAATTGGATTCGACTGGTGATTTGGAGCAGGATACCCACAGAATAAAAGAGTAATCCTGCGCCGCCAGCAGAGACTCCCACGACAGCGAGCCATTTGTACGGTGTTACACTTCCGGTTGCCTGATTCCAGAAAAAAACAAATATACTAGATGCAATCGCGAGTAAAAAAGAGAGATTGCCGAGTGTTCCAAAGAGTCGCATTGGTGCGTAGACAATCGTAAATTTCAAAATAATTTTGAGCGATTTTGCAATATATGAACACACACTGGTAACTATTTTTGATTTTCTTTCTTTGTGATAAATAGTCGTGATAGGTATTTCGACAATAGAAATTTTTTTGATTCCCAAATTTAAAAATACTTCTTGCGTGTAGGTAAAATCGGCAAATGTATGTAATTGCAATATTGCTTCGCGAGAAGATGCGCGGAAGCCGCAGGTGACATCGGAAAATTGTTCTCCTAAAATTGAACTAATATATCGCGCGCCCACTTTGTTGCCTATTTTTTTAATAGCACTAATACCAGAGGTGTTTGATTGTTTTAAAAATCGTGAGCCGGTCACAAAATCTGCGCGACCATCTGTAAGTGGTGCAAGTAACAGAGGAATTTCGTTTGGGTCAAACTGATTATCGGCGTCAATTGTTACCAAAAAATCTGCACCGCTTTTCAAGAAGGCAGAGGTAATTTGTGTGAAGACGTAGCCAAGTCCACGACTTTTATGAATTCGCTCGACGGCACAACTATTGGCAAGCGCGATTGCTCCCGTGTCATCAGTCGAAGCATCATCAAAAACAGTAATAGAAAAATCATAGTCACTTGTGTGTGCGACCATTTGCTGTATATTTGCAAGCGTTTGTTTAATTGCGTGACTCTCGTTCTTTGCCGGTAAGGCGATGAATACGCGCGGTTTTGAAGTATGTTGTTCCATAAGAAAATGCGACTACAGCAACTATAACGACATACGGGATAATTGGCAATGTGTAGCGAGGGAAGGGAAAAAGGACAGTGTGGAGTGCCCAGAAATAGGTGATAAGCAGGACGCAGATTTGTACGAGAGGATTTTTGCGGAGTAACACCGCACCAAAGCCCGCCAAGAAAAGTACGAGAAAGAAAAAGATTTTATAAAATGATACTGCGAAACCCGCGACAGGGTATGTTGTTTTGATGATGTCGAGATGGTAGCCAGACGCGCCCGGATCCCAGAATAAGTAGATATTTTTTGCTTTGACTTTGAGCAGAGAAACAAATTTACTTTCTTGTTCCCGTGGCGCAGTATCTGGCAAATATGCGAACGTACTATTTGCTTTTTTGAAGACAAATGACAAATTCGATGCGATAGGAATAAATCTATCATATTTTATTTTTACGTAGGTGATCCATGGCACGAGGACGATTGTTGTGACAAGAAGAATAAGAAGATATTTTTTCCACGGCACAGAAAATACACCAAATATTTTCGGCATTTTTCCGAGTATAAAAAATCCAATCAATATCCATGGCAACATAAGGAGTGCGACAGGGCGGGTAATGAGTGCGAGACCCAAGATTATTCCGGAAGCGACAACGAGTTTGTTGGAAGATTCTTTTTTGATATGTAAAAATAAATAAAAGAAAAGTAACAATAAAAATGAATATACAATTTCTGAACTCACTAACTGTGAATACAAAATAAAATACGGCCAGAAAAGAGTTGCAAGTGAAGCAAGTACACAAAGTCCGATCGATACTTTTGCAAATCTTCGCAGTATTAAAAAAACAAGAACAGCCATCAGACCCACGAGCAGATATTGTACAAAGTAGACTGATGTAAATGAACCAATATGGGTGAACGCATACACGACAGATAAGAATATGGGATACATTGGCGGATAGAGAATTTTATCGCTTGAAATAGTTACATATGTTTTGTCGGTGAGTATACGTGACGCAATTTCGTGGTAATCTGCAGAATCAGAAATGACAGGGAGTTTTGGAAAAGAATATGCGAAGAATATGCTCACTGCAAGCGCAAGGACGGCAAGTATGGAGATAACGATGGTATTTATTTTTAGCGAGGAGAATTTCATACTGCTTGTACAGGGATTTTTCGTACTGCTATATATGCAACAACAAAACTAATAATGCGACTTATTATTCTTGATCCGATTACTCCCCAAATGCCCCACAAGAATCCAAAGACAACAAGAAGTATAATTCGGACAATATTAGAAGTCACTGTCACTATATACAAACTTTGTACTTTATTTTTCGCTTTTAAAATAGTACCACTGATCCCGCCATCAAAGATGAGCATGAGCGCAAATACTTGTGAATACATAATAACCTCTGTGTAATTTGGAAAAAGAAGTTTATAGGCAAGTGGTGCAACGAGTATGTACACGATGACAATCGGAATAGTGACGAGGAATAATTTCTTCACCAAAAACAACCCCTTTGATTTTGCGGTATCTGTTGGAAGGCTTGCAAAAATAGGCATGGAAAGTTGCGGAATATATTTGAGCACATTGCGCAATTGCTCTGGTAAGAGTGTCGCAAATGTGTATCGCGCAACTTCTATAGGGCCTGCAACTTGGAAAAGAATTATTTTATCTAATTGCGTTGCGCCGATATCCAAAACATTCATAAGACTCATGTGGTGCTCCAGTTTTCCTGCTTCCGGATCTTGTAGATTGTTTGGACGAAATTTTTTTCGGATGATAGTAGTAAGGACGACGAGCGTTAGTACATTTGCGACGCAGTACACGACAACGAGGGTGATTGCAGACGGACGCATGAGTAATGTCACAATGATCGCACCTGACGTCAGTACCGAATACGCGATGTTGGTCTTCATGAGCGCACGGAAATATTTTTTACCGTTTAAATATGAGCGGTACCAGAGGAATGCTTGTATGGTAGGGAATGCGATCGCACCAAGTAGAATTGAGAATCCGAGCACTGTATTTTGATGCACGAGATACCACACACCAATACCTGCACCGACGAGGATTGCAGGGATAGACCACAAAAGAGAGCGAAGGATAGACGTTGCAAAGAGATGATCATATCCACGTGCCACACTTCGGATGATGGGCGTGCCTAATCCTGTGAGTGAGAATGCACCAATGAACGAGAGTGTTGAAAGAATATAGCGGTAGGTGCCGTAGGTCTCTTTGCTGATAAAATACGCCGCGGCAAGAGCGACAGCAAAAGAGAACAGATTACTTACTGCCTGACTGCCGAGCAAATACGATGCTCTACCGAGCAATTTTTTGGTGTCGAGATGGAAAAAAGAATCCAATCTGTTCGTAATCGCGGCAAACATATATGCTTGTTTATACCATGAATTTACCCTTGTAGCCATTGGGTTTTTGGGTTAAAAGGGTACTTGACTTTCATACTATAATATACTTAATAATGATTCTTTGAAACACAAGGTTTTATTGGTGACCAGAGGAGACAAGAAATTGTCTTTTGTGGTCACCAAATAAAACTAAAAATGAAAAATACATTTGTTTCCGTTGTTGCTATTGTAGCTATATTTTTTATTTGTTCTTGCGGTAAAAATCAACAGCAAAAAAACAAGAAAGAGTAAGCTTTATTCAAGACAGTATTAAAACTGATAATGCTTATCAAATAAAAATTGCTTCATTAACTAAAACCATTGATTCCCTCCTTCCTTTTTCCGAAAGAAAGAGATTCAGGGACAGTTTGAATAAGGATCATCATGATATGTTCATGCAAGCAATTGAAGATAAAAAGAGTGAATTAGGGGTCAAATCCCAAGATTACAAATATCTTCAAGATGATGTGCATAAAACAGTTAGATACGAACTTGAAAAAAGCGGTTACGGTCAACAATATGTTGAAAAACAATATACTGAGTGGGTGAGGATGTACTCAAAGAACCCCATACGGCAAGAATTTCTTGAGAATGAGTTATCAGATGTAAAATGGAAATATCAGAATTTTAAAGATGGTATTAAATAATTAAAACCCACCAGCAGAAAATCTGCTTCGGTGGGTTTTCTGTTTTTATTTGTATTCTTTCGCAATCCGTAACATTTCTTGGTAGTCATCCATTTTATCAGAGCTTTCTTCGCGCCAGGAAATTTGGCGCATGTGGAGCCATGATTTGTCGATGAGTTCAAAGGTGCGACGCGTGTCGGTGCCGCGAATCCATTCTTTTCCGGTTGAAAGATCGATAAGCGTGCTCGCGGCCTCCGCGAGCACGCTCCGGTCTATCTTGCGCGAAATCGTGTAATAATTTGCGCCACCTGTATCTAAAAATGTCAGACCGTTTTTTCCTGCATGGTACGGAGCAAAATCAAAACAGTATTTTTTAAATTTGTCATATTCAAAAAAAGAAAATCCCGGCCAAAAATACCAGTAGGGAGCGTGCCGCATGCGAATGATGCCGTAGTAGCCGCCGCGCATTTTTCTAATAATATTTGTTTTCTCGAGAGGGAATATATCGTGATCTAAAAATCCAAAATACGTAGGTTTATATTTTTTGATGATGTTGCGATACACCCAATTCAGCGCCACACCATGCGAACCGCTTGCGCGAACTCCAGTGAGGGGATTTGCAGGGATTTTGATATACGAAATATTGTTTTTCGTGCAGAACTGTTTTATTCCCTCGGCTTTATTTTTGTCGCTCGAATTGTCCGCAATACAATAATCAAATGTATCTTCCAGATTTTCTTGTAAGTATGAATATTGTGTTTCCAAAATATCTTTGTTGTTGAAGGCAATAGTGACGATGAGGAAATTCGTTTTTGGTACGGTACGCGAAGTGTGCCGTGCTGGCAAATATGCGTGTAGTCGCAAAAATACGTATGCAACATTGCTCAATTTTTTAACGAGCGATTTCCACAACATATTAGTGCGTAAAAATAATCTGCACCGTTTTCAAAATGATGCCGATATCCATGAAGAAGTTTCTATTTTTGATATAGAAGAGATCGTACTCTAATTTTTTCTGTGAATCGGAAACTGAGCGCGCGTAGCGGAATTTGATCTGTGCCCAGCCAGTAAATCCTGGTTTGATACTGTGGCGGACATCATAATACGGGATTTTTTCAGCTAATTCTTTCACTATTTCTGGTCGTTCTGGTCGTGGGCCAACGAGTGCCAAATCACCACGCAAAATATTCCACATTTGGGGGATTTCATCGATGTGTAATTTTCGGGTGAATCTGCCGACGCGCGTGATGCGTGTATCAGCTACTTGCGCCCATACTGCGCCATTTGTTTCTGCATTTGGGATCATTGATCGAAATTTATACAAATAAAAAACCTTATCGTTTTTTCCCACGCGATCATTTTTATAGAACACACTTCCGCCGTCTTCTAATTTGATGGCAATCATCACCACAAGAGTAATTGGAAGGGTGATGATAAGAATGGTGATTGCAAAAAGTATTTCAATAATGCGCATTGGCAGTGCATAGAGATTACTTTGTTTTTTTGCGGACAACGTTTGTGCTAGTGCATCTGTCATTGTTGCGATTGGAATTGCTTGGGTGTGTGTCTGGTCTAGGTCACTGCTTCTGATGATACCGATTCGCTTTGCAAGTATTTGGCGCCAAATAATAAACAAGATGCCGAAGATGGCGACCGTTAACAGCAGATTTGTTTTTGGTGCGATGCCGAATGAAGGAACGAGATAAAAAAGAGAGAAGCCGGCTATGGTTTGCGTTGCGAGTACAATAGCAATGTGACGAAGAGAAAAAATAGAGACGTTTAAAAACTTCGGCTCGTACATATCAAATACATACAATAAGAGAATCCAAATACCAAAGAGCACAAGGAAGGGTGTTTTGTGTACAGCGACAACATCTGCCTGTATTGCCCCAAATCGGATAAAAAGCATCAGATAAAATGATGCTGCGAGCATGATACAGTCGCCTATGAATACGAGTGATTTTCTAAATGGAGACATACAAGGATTATAGCTATTTTGGACGAAATGTCATGTTATATTTAGTCTTGTGTCATCCTGAATTTATTTCAGGATCCAGGCGGAATACTTATGCTATACAAGAAATATTATGTATATATTTTAGCAACAGATAGAAATGGCACTATTTATATTGGCGTAACAAATAATTTACGGCGAAGAATATCTGAACATAAAAATAATCTTGTCGAAGGATTTACTGAAAAATATAATGTGCACAAACTTGTCTATTTTGAAGAGACAAATGATGTGCAAATTGCTATTGTCCGAGAAAAACAATTAAAAAATTGGCATAGAAAATGGAAATTAAATTTTATTGAAGCAAATAATCCTCAGTGGGAGGACTTAGAAATTTAGCCTGGACCCTGAAATAAATTCAGGGTGACACAGAGTGGAAAATACCTCATATTTTTGCTATAGTTGCCCAATATGGAAATTAAGGTAGATACAGCTGAAGAAACACGATTACTCGCGGAATTGGACAAGCGGACAGACGCAGAAGCGCTTCGCATGAAGCGATATTTGGACATGCCGGATCTGTCGCGGACAGACGGCAGTCCGATTGGAGAGATGGTGAAGCGAATTTTGGCGCTACCCGCATTTACAACATTTGATACTATCGAAGTGCCACAAATTATTTCAACTGACATTGGATTTGATTTATTTGATTTTCCGATGGATCATCCGGCACGTTCAAAATCTGATACGTACTATGCAGATGACAATCATATTTTGCGTACGCAAATGACGGTGATGTGGTATTACTATTTGCACGATGAAAAAATCAAGGCACGCATCGCAAACAACGAGCCTGTTGGCGCGTTCGCATTTGGCAAAGTGTATCGCAAAGATGAAATAGATCGCCGTCACATGAATGTCTTTCATCAGCTCGATGGTTGGTATTTAATACCAAAAGAACAAGGAGAAATCACGCGCGCTGATTTAGAAAAAGTATTGGAAGATACGGCAAAGGCAGTGTTCGGTAATGATATTAAATATCGTTTTAATCCCGATACGTTTCCGTATACGGATCCGTCACTTGAAATGGAGGTGGAAATTAATGGTGCGTGGGTTGAAGTTAATGGTGCAGGTGTCGTGAAGGGAAGTGTGCTTGATAAACTTGGTGTTGATTCCTCAAAATGGACGGGTTGGGCGTTTGGACTTGGACTTGAACGATTAGCAATCATCAGCACCGAACTTCCGGATATCCGATTGCTTTGGAGTGATGACGAACGTGTAAAAAAGCAATTAAAACTCGGCACTAAGTTTAAAGAGGTAAGTAAGTACCCAGCAATCGTGCGCGACATTTCTTTCATTGTCGACAGCGCAATATTTATGCCGAATAATTATTTTGACGTGGTGCGCGATGTGGTTGGTGATATGGCAGAAGAAATGGCGCTCGTCGATGAATACGAAAATGCAGACAAATTTGGTGCTGGTAAAAAAAGTTATGCATATCGAATCACGTACCGTGCACTTGATCGCACGCTGACGGATGTGGAAGTGAATGCGATTCATAAAAAATTAGAGCAGGAAACAGCGGACGTGGTTAAGGCCACTGTCCGCTAAGTTCATCAAGTTATAAAGTTTGTAAAGTTATAAAGGACATGAAAATTACGAGGTTTGAAGAGATTATTGCATGGCAAAAAGCAAAAGAATTAACGTTACAGATTTATAAGGATGTTTCAGTTTGCAAAGATTTCTCTTTTAAAAATCAGATTGAACGAGCATCTGTTTCTATTATGAACAATATTGCGGAAGGATTTGAACGTCAAACAAATAAAGAATTTAAGAATTTTTTATATATTGCAAAGGGGTCATGTGGGGAAGTCCGTTCAATGCTTATTCTCGGTGTTGAGTTGCGATATTTTCGAAAAGACCAAGCTGCTAAACTTGAAATTCTTTCAACTGAAATATCTAGGATAATCTCAGGATTTATTAAAACTTTATAACCTTATAACTTTATAAACTTGATAACTATCCTTGCCAACGTTATCAACATCTTTATACCTTTTTAGCACTTAAAAAGTGGTATACTTTTTAAGTGCGTAGACTCATTCGCACAATTAAAGAATCTGTTCTCAAAAAAATAAAACAAGGGACAAATCGAACACTAATTTTATCGGTGCTTTTTCTTGTTGCGTTTTCTGGAGGAATTGTTGCTTTTGCAACACCGCCTACATCTCCCTATCTTCAAAATGAAACATTAGATCCAACATGTGCGCCCGGAGACGCAGAATGTTTTGTTGAAATTCCTGATGCGTCAATTACAGACACAGGTCTTGTTAATACATCTGCACAAAGTTTTGCAGGAATAAAAACGTTTACGTCTACGGTATCCGGAAGTTCCGGTTCTGCGTACGGTCACTATATTCATCCGACAGTCTCACAATCTGGCACCGCTGCGTACATTGGTTTACTCGTTAATGTCACCGAAGGTGCGACAGGTTCCGGCACGCATTACCTCGCCGATTTTCAAGTTGACGGCGCAAGCAAGCTCAATATTGATAGTGAAGGCAATGTCACTGCAGCGCGATCATTCGCAGCCGGCGGCGGTACGATTTTTCCAAACGTGGTGGGAAATTTTTCTGGCAACACGGATAGTTATTTGCAAGTAAACATTCAAAACTTGAATGACGGCGACAGTGCATCGTCTGATTTCGTTGCAACCGCTGATGATGGTGATGATGATTCATATTACGTTGATCTTGGTATCAATAGTTCTGGGTACAATGATTTATCGCTTATTTATGGAGGTCCACACACTGCATATTTATATACAAGTGATTCTGATTTGGTAATAGGAACTGCCGGAGCAACAGAATCACTCAAGTTTTTCACTGGTGGTGATGCAAATGCAAATGAACGAATGCGCATTTCTTCGACAGGATATGTTGGTGTTGGAGATACGTCACCTGCATCGCTTTTCACAGTTGGTTCTGGGGATAAATTTCAAGTAGATTCAAGTGGAAATATTGTGAAATTAAATAATGTCGTGTACTCGTTTCCGTCATCACAAGGCGCGTCATCATCGTATTTAAAAAACAACGGATCAGGTACGCTTTCGTGGCAGACGCTTGATTTTGTACCGACTTCCTACATGGGCGCGGTAAGTGGTGTTGCAACACTTGATTCGAGCGGTAAAGTGCCAATGTCGCAACTTTCATCACTTGCAATTAGTGATATCTTCGTCGTTGCATCACAAGCCGCGATGCTTGCGCTTTCAAGCGCTGGTATTGGGGATCTTGCAATTCGTACTGACACGAACACAACCTATGTACTCTCAGCTGTTGATTATTCAAACGTCTCCAACTGGGTCCAAATACTTACCCCTACAGATTCGGTGCTTTCCGTTAACGGCGAAGTTGGCGCGATTAATCTCTCAACGACTGAAATTGATGAAGGTACGAATCTCTACTATACAAATAGTCGTGCCGATGCGCGAATTAGTTTACAGAAAGGTGTTGCGGATGGGATTGCGACACTTGATGGCAACGGCAAAGTGCCGACATCTCAACTTGCGTCGCTTTCATTTTCAGATACGTACGTTGTCGCATCACAAGTCGCCATGCTCGCACTTTCTGCAACTCAAGGCGACCTTGCTATTCGTACTGATCAAAGCAAAACATACGTACTTGCAGACACCGATGCGACAGTTCTTGCCAATTGGGTGGAAATTCTAAACGGTGCATCCGTTACGAGTGTCAATGGTTCAACTGGTTCGGTGACACTCACCACATCGAATATTACCGAAGGTTCGAATCAGTATTTCACTGATGCTCGTGCACGAAGTGCTATTAGTGTCGCAGGTAGCATACCACTTTCATATAGCAACTCGACTGGCATCATGACAATTTCACAAGCAACAGGAAGTGTCTCCGGCTATCTTTCAGCAACCGATTGGACGACGTTTAACAGTAAGCAGAGTTCGCTTACATTCTCTTCGCCACTTTCTAATAGTTCGGGTACTATTTCAATTACGAATGCCGCAGCTGACGGCTCCACAAAAGGTGCGGCAACTTTTACCGCTGCTGACTTTAATGCAACAAGTGGTCTTATTGCTATTGATTATACAAACGGCCAAGCGGCGGCAACTGGTGCAAAAGGATTTCTCACGTCCACTGATTGGAATACATTCAATGGAAAATTAACGTTACCATCCCTTGACACAGGTTCTGTACTCTTTTCTAATGGAACGACAATCGCGAAAAACGGTAACTTTTTTTGGGATGATGGAGCAGAGTCACTCGGCATCGGTATAGCATCCCCAGAAGCAGTGCTTGATATTACTTCATCGACTTCCGGAGTGCTTCTGCCACGTATGAATACGACAAGACGTGACGATATTGTAACTCCAGTAGCAGGAGAGCTTATTTATAATACAGATGATGGTGAATTTCAAGTATATAGTGGTGTTAGCTGGGGGGCTGTTGGTGTAAGTGGTAGTGGAGATGTGACTGCAGACGCTTATAATAACGTGTTTACAGGGACTATTGGCGCAGGTGCAGCGCTTAATGGCGCAGGTGGTGGTGTTGATAATATTTTATTTGGAGATAATACTGGTGACTCAATCACTACGGGTGTAAGTAATATACTGCTTGGGAAATCAGCAGGAGCTGCTATTACCACTGCATCATATAATACTGCTATTGGATATAGAGCTGGAGAGGTTAATACAACAGGTACGGAAAATATATTTATAGGAAGCACAGCGGGTTCTGTTAATACAACAGGAGATAGTAATGTATTTATTGGGGGGGGTGCGGGGATGGGAAATACAACCGCAGACGGCAATACATTTGTTGGGGATATTGCGGGTAAAACAAACAGTACTGGTACTGGCAATGCATTTTTCGGCAAAAGTGCTGGTCGGTTGAACACAGAAGGAAACAATAATACCTTTATCGGCTATCTTGCTGGAGATGCGAACACAACAGCAGGTGATAATACATTTGTTGGTATGAATGCAGGACTTGTAAGTACAGGGGGAACAAACTCATTTTTTGGTAAAGGAGCTGGTGTTGCGAACACAACTGCTACAGGAAATACGTTTCTTGGATACAGTGCAGGTGCAACTATTACCACGGGTGGTAATAATATTCTTATTGGTGACCGCGCAGATGTTTCTTCTAATAGTATTACTCGATCGATTGTTATTGGTAGTGGTACTACTGCGGTTGCAACTGCGAACGATCAATGGGTGGTAAGTACAGGAAGTGGAACTGCAATTGATGCATACTTTGGTAACGGAGTGACATCGGCGAGTCCTCAAGGTATAATTATTAATGCAAGTGGTGGATCAGGAACAAACCAATACGGCGCAGGTCTTAATCTTGCTAGTGGTAAGGCAACAGGGAATGCTGTCGGAGGAGCTATTGCATTTCTAACATCTGATGCAGGGGCATCAGGAACAACACTCCAGACACTTACTGAAAAATGGCGTGTTACCGCAGAGGGACATTTAAATGGTGCTAATCGTGATCTAGGAGATGGTGCAGCTGGAAATTATATTACCCTTGGTAGAAATACAAATGCGACAAACACTGGTGCAGGGTCGATCAACTTCCAGAAAAAATCTGGTACCGCAGGATACGTGTGGCAAGACAACTCGGGCAATATGCGCATCCATACTGCAGCACCAACAAATGCAAATGATACGGCAGGTACCGTTATCGGTACACAAACATCTACTCGTGATACAAAACAAAATATCGAAGACTATACTGATTATACAAATGCGTTGCAGTTAATTTTGGATGCACCATTACATACATTCCGATACCGAAATGAAGTGGAAGGATACGGCACTGATTCTCCGCTTGCAAAAGTACGCATCGGCTATATCGCTGACGAAGTTAATCCGGCGTTCATGTGGGGCAATGTGATTGATCAAGTGTCGGTGAATGGTATTTTGATGGCAGCAGTAAAACAACTTGATATAAAGATTACAAATATTGCAGACCTTACGAATGAAGATAATTCTCTGGTTGGTGCACTTCGCGCATGGCTCGCATCTACAACGAATGGACTGGTAAATATTTTCTCCGATAAAATTACGACAAAAGAATTGTGTGTTGAAGATGTGTGTATCAATAAAGACCAACTTCGTGCGCTTATTGAAAACGCAGGACAGACACTTCCGCCATCTGGAGGAGGAGAGACACCGCCAACCGAAGAAGTGCCTCCATCAGAAACTCCTCCAACCGGCACTCCTCCACAAGACACCCCATCGAGCGATATCCCTCCAACTGATGAGAATCCACCAAGCGAGACACCTCCAGCAGAGCAAACTCCTCCAACTGATACTCCACCATCAGATACACCTTAATTACACAAAAAAAGCCTTATAAATAAGGCTTTTTTTGTGTAAAAAATGCTAGGTTTTTACATCAAAATATGCTAAAATAGAGGTATAAAAAATATTTATGGTAGATAAGAAAGGATCATATTCCGCAGAAGATATTTCAGTCCTTGAAGGACTCGAACCGGTACGAAAACGTCCCGGTATGTATATTGGAGGAACAGGCTCTGAAGGCTTGCATCATTTGATATGGGAAATTTTTGATAACTCTCGCGATGAAGCGATGGGCGGATTTGCAAACCGTGTTGAGATTGCACTCCTACCAAACAATCATGTGCGCGTTGCGGATAATGGTCGCGGTATTCCAGTGGACATTCATTCCAAAACAAAAGTATCCGCACTTGAAACAGTCATGACGACGCTCCACGCCGGTGGTAAATTTGGTGGTGACGGCTACAAAGTTTCTGGCGGTTTGCACGGCGTTGGTGCGTCGGTAGTGAATGCACTTTCCACATACACAAAAGTAGAAGTGCATCGTGATGGTGGCAAGCACATGCAAGAATATGCGTGTGGTAAGAAAAAAGCAGCCGTCAAAAAAGTCGGTTCTTCGAAATTGCACGGCACCATTGTGACCTTCCAGCCTGATAAAGAAATTTTTAAAACAACAACAGAATTTGAATGGAATATTATTGTCAGTCGCATGCGTCAGCAAGCATATTTAGTCAAAGGATTATTAATCACGGTTATCGATGCACGTAATTACGAAGGTAAAATAAATCTTGATGATGAAGTGTATTTGAAAGACCAAGGCATTGAAGCGCCATCGCACAGTTTTTATTTCGAAGGAGGATTGGTATCGCTTATTCGCCACCAAAACCTGCACCAAAAAACAGTACAGGATACTATTTTTTATGTGGACAAAGAATTGAATGATGTTGGCGTTGAAATTGCGCTCCAATATATCGATGACATTTCTTGTCGCATCTTGCCATTTGCGAACAATATTTATACGCAAGAAGGAGGTACTCATGTGATTGGTTTTAAAACAGCACTTACGCGTCTTTTGAATACCTACGGCAAAAAAAATAATTTCATCAAAGAATCTGATGGCGCATTTACGGGCGATGATGTCCTTGAAGGATTGACCGCAGTCGTCTCGGTAAAACTTCGTGAAATTCAATTTGAAGGACAGACAAAAGGGAAATTGGGTTCTCCTGAAGCACAAGGCGCAACCACAACGGTCTTCGGGGAAGCATTTGAAGCATTTCTCGAAGAGCATCCAGACGAAGCAAAGATGATTATTAACAAAGTGATCTTGGCGGTTCGCGCGCGTAAAGCAGCAAAAGCAGCAAAGGATTCCGTGCTCCGCAAAGGTGCGCTTGAAGGTATGACGCTTCCGGGCAAGCTTGCAGACTGTGGTTCAAAGAGTGCAGAAGAATCTGAAATTTTTATTGTGGAAGGAGATTCCGCTGGAGGTACGGCAAAAATGGGACGCGATCGTCGCACGCAGGCGATTTTGCCACTGCGTGGCAAAATCCTAAATATCGAACGTGCGCGTCTTGATAAAATGCTCGCCTCTGAACAAATTAAAAACTTGGTTATTGCGATGGGAACCGCAATCGGTGATACGTTTGATATTTCAAAATTGCGTTATCACAAAATCATTATCGCAACCGATGCCGACGTGGACGGCGCACACATCCGTACGCTTATTTTGACGCTCTTGTACCGTCACTTCAAACCACTCATTGATGCCGGACATATTTATATTGCGCAACCACCACTTTATAAAATAAAGCGAGGTAAAGAACTGTGGTATGCGTATACTGATGAAGAAAAAATGGCGATTACTGGCGACAATGCAGAAATCGAAGAGACAGACGAAAGTGAGGGTGGAGATGATGTGGTAACTGATGAAGAAACAGATGCAAAGAAAGAGGTGAAGGCAAGTAAATTCCACCTCCAACGCTATAAAGGTCTCGGAGAAATGAACGCAGAAGAATTATGGGAAACAACAATGGATCCTGCTCGACGTATTTTGAAACAAGTGAATGTCGATGATGCCGAAGAAGCAAATAAAGTGTTTGACATGTTGATGGGTTCGGATGTTGCGCCTCGCAAATCATTTATCCAAACACATGCAAAGTTAGCGGAGATTGATATATAAATTAGTAAATAGTTAGTCCGACCTTCGTCGGACTCCGACATAGGTCGGAGTAGTAAATAGTAAATAGAGGATACAAAAAACATGGCACAAGATCAGGAATTAAATAAAATATTAAAACAGATGTGGGTATTGGATGAGAAAAGTGTTTCAGGAATGGCAATAGATGTATTTGAAAAAGAATTTTATAATAGACATCTTCAGGATATTCAAAAATACTATAGTGAAAATAATGACTATTGGAAAAATAAAATTTCTTTATAAAAAAACCTCTCACGTATTTGTGAGAGGTTTTTTGTTGGATGCTGGTTTTTTTCTTCCTATTACTTTCCCTAAATAAAGCGGAATGTAGTAACGAGTAAGTTGGTCAGGTGATATCTTCTTGTGATCAAAAGGATACAAGGTTATAGCAAGAGATTCTTTTTGTCGTAATTGGTGAACATGGAATGATTCCGACCCTTTTTTCCCTTGGCGACGCAATGGGTAATGCTTGATTTGTTGCATAGAAAATCCACGAGGAAAAGAAAATGCCGGATTTATTTTAGGAACAGATTTTTTGTTCTTTCCGCGCAAGATATATTTCGGACCATGCGCGAAACTTTTTATTGCAACTTCTGGGTCAGTTACTCTCATTGCGTTGTCATCATAATAACTTCGCGCAAATATTGTTCCTTTTCTAAACAAAGATACATCTGACGAGGTAATACTTCCGTGATGGCATACTTCATTGAAATTAAGATCTCGCACAAGAACAATGAAGTAATTTTTTTCCAAGAAAGCGGTCATCTTTTGTCTGAATTTTTCGTGGGATTCTTTGAATTGCGTGAGTTTGTATTTTTTGTGACAGCTTGTACAAAGGTATCCCCATGAACGCCACTTGTCAGTTCTATCTTCAAATTCGATATTTTCAACAAGTGTTTCTGTGGTACAAGTAGGGCAGGGAATGTCAGTATTAAATTGTAAAATCATGGTTTTTCGTTTATTAGTATAGTACCACGGTTAAATAAAAAAGCAACCGTAGTCAATTTTTCGCCATGGCGAAAAATTGACTACGGTTGCTTTTGCTCTATTTACTAGTTTCTATCAAAAATTTCTTTTTGTATATCCGCAAGAAATGTATCAAGTGGTATATTTTCTAGTTTTGTTCCGTCTCGTCTTTCGATAGTGAGATTACCACTCTCGATTTCTGTATCACCAATGATGATGATGTACGGTGTGTGCATATCTTTTGCTTTATGGATTCGCTTACCAAGACTATCGCCAGCCACGTGGAGCTCTGCACGAATCATATGACCCCGTAATATCTGCTGTATTTCTTTCGCTTTCGCATCATGAGATTCTTTGACTGGAACGATGGCAACTTGAAATGGAGAAAGCCATGTAGGAAATACGCCTGCATAGTGTTCAATCAAGAATCCAATGAAGCGTTCATGCGTACCGAGTGGTGCGCGATGGATGCAGAGCGGTGTTTCTTGTTTACCTTCTTTATTAGTATAGGTAAGACCGAAGCGTGCAGGTACCCCGAAGTCTACTTGGTTTGTTGCAAGTGTAAATTCGCGACCGATTGCACTCCAGACTTGCACATCAATTTTTGGTCCATAGAATGCAGCTTCATCTTGTACTTCAACATACGGAATATTTGAATCAATAAGTACTTGGCGTACCATGTCTTCTGTCTTTTTCCAGAGTTCTGGTTCGTTGAGATATTTTTCTCCGCGCTTTTTTGGATCGTGTGTTGAAAAACGCATGATATATTTGTCGATGCCGAAAATTTTAAAATATTTTAAATACAATTCATTTACCGCGCGAAATTCATCAGCAAATTGTGTTTCGGTACAATAAATATGTGCATCGTTCATTTGGAGGGTACGTACACGCATCAGACCAAAGAGTTCGCCAGATTTTTCATGACGATAACACGTGCCGTATTCAGCGAGACGAAGGGGAAGGTCTTTATATGATTTTGGTGTTGCGCCAAAGATTTGGTGATGGTGCGGGCAATTCATCGCCTTCAAATAATATTTGCCACCTTCGTATTCCATCGGTGGGTACATAGAATCTGCATAGTAAGGTAAGTGGCCACTCGTAATATACATTTGTTCTTTTGCTATGTGCGGTGTGCGCACGCGGTCATAACCAGCATGAAATTCAGACTCTTTCGCGAGTTTCTCTAATTCTTCCACAAGCACTGTGCCGTTTGGAAGCCAAAGGGGAAGACCTGCGCCGACAAGATCTGAAAAAGCAAAGAGTTCCATGTTGGTACCAAGTTTGCGATGGTCTCGCTTTTTTGCTTCTTCTTGTTGGTTTGCGTATTCTTCCAATTTTTCTTGCGATTCAAAGGCAAGCCCATAAATACGCGTGAGCATTGGGTTTTCTTCACTACCGCGCCAGTACGCGCCTGCAATGCGGTCTAATTTCCATCCAGCGTTCGCAATTTCCTCTGCAGGATTTTCTACGTGACCGCCACGACACAAATCCTTGAAACCTCCGCAGGTGTACACCGTTATTTTTTCTCCCCGTGCGTCGATCTCGTGTATCAGTTCGGCTTTGTATTCATTTTTGAAGAATGCCAATGCTTCGTCTTTGCTCATTTCCTCATGGGTGAATTCCGTCCATTTCGGAAGCAGTTCGCGCATTTTCTTCTCGATTTTTGGCAGGTCGGTGTCGGCAATTTTTTGTCCGCACATGTCGATGTCATAATAAAAGCCGTTGTCGATCGCAGGACCGAGTGTCAGCTTTATGTTGTCGAATTTATAGATACTGCCGACTGCGGCCGCGAGTAAATGAGCGAGCGTGTGGCGTAATGGAGATAATTGTTCGGGAGTCATACGTACTACTGTACCACAAAGGATATTTCCGGCGAAGGGCTTGTCATTTCTGTAAGACAAATGTATAGTAATAAAAAATTTTAACATGAATAAAAAAGAAAATAATAACCTCCTTTTTCTCATTTCAGTGTTTTGTTTCGTTGCGGCTGTTGTGTTTGCTATCGTCTTTTCTACAAACATGCTCGGGTACGGTTACTATATGCTTGTCGTATTTCCTTTTGCCTGCGGCTGTATTTTTTATTATTCTGGAGGTGGAACTCAAGCAAAAGAGTGGTCACGAAGACTTATCCACAAAGAACAAGCACGAGAAACATACGCGCAATATGTGCTCAATCCATTTTGGTTTTCACAAACACACTTACAAGCTCTTCTTGGTTATTGGAGTGAAAATCATGAAGGTGTCGTACGGAATGATGTTGAACAATTAATTACAGTGTTGCAGCAATTTCCTGAAGAGATTTTTTTTGAACGAGTTATGTCCGGAGTTTCTTATTTAGACAGTGCACTTGGAAGACCTAGTAGACCATTTGCACGAGAAAAAGAGGACGGTACTTTATCAAAGACGACATATCAAGATGAAGTCATTGAATTGTATTCACTTGTTAAAAACAGGAAAAGAGAGAAAGAAGAAGTCATATAGCCGAACAAATTTGTTCGGCTATATTTTTATTTTTTTATTACAGGGAGCACATTTCTTTAGAAATGTGCGGGCTAAGGACTCTCTGTGGAGGATAACTTCTTTTTTAAAGCCTTGCACAGATTGACGAATCGAGCAGAGCAAAATTTTAGCAAAAATTTATGTGTGCTTTGAAAAAGATGTTATCCGGAAATAATTTTTACGGTATCTATCGCAATACTTTTTTCTTCATTCCGCAATGTTACATGACCTTGTATTGCAATGCACTTATCTATTTCAAATGCGGCGTAGTGTTCTTTAAATAATTTTGAGAATACCACCGCTTCAATACTGCCGGTAAAATCAGAAATGGTAATAAATGCCATGCGATCTCCTTTTTTTGTCATAACTGTTTTTGATTGCTCCACAAGTGCCGCAAACGTGACCGGCATGCCATTTGCGACGTCTTCTTTTATTTTTTTAATCGTCATACCATTTGCTTCTATTTTGTCGCGAATAGGATCAAGTGGGTGTCCGGAAATATACAATCCAAGCAACTCTTTTTCCCATGCTAATTTTTCTTTATCATTATCGGGCACTTGGGTAAGCGTTAGATTAGTCGAAAATGTATGCCCAATATCTGCGAATAGTGATACTTGCGATGATGCTTTTGCGTGCTCTTTATTAAAGGTGAGTAATAGTTCCATATTGTTAACAATGGTCGCACGAGGAATACCAAATGAATCGAAGGCTCCACTTTTTGCGAGTGCTTCCATTGATTTCTTCGTCAAATTTTTGTGCGTGATTCGTTCCAAGAAATTTTCAAGCGAGGTAAACTTGCCTCCGCCAGCTGGCGGATTGTTTCGTTCTGCAATTATTGCATCCGCAATATCGGTACCCAGATTTTTAATCGTATACAATCCGAAACGTATCACGCGACTATCAATAAGTGTCTTATTTTCTTCTTGGATCACGGTAAATCCACCAAAACTTTCATTGACCGCAGGAGGTAATACATTAATCCCCATACGTTCAGCTTCACGCACATAGATACCGATAGTGTCTATGTCGCCAGATTCTGCCGTCATCATCGCGGCCATGTATGCGACAGGGAAGTTTGCTTTCATGTACGCCGTCTGGTACGACAATTTTCCATAACTTGCCGCATGCGCTTTATTGAAACCATATCCTTGGAACGGTTCGAACAGTTCCCAAATTTTTTCTGATTCAGCTTTTGTCATTGCAGAATGTTTCTGACATCCTTCGACGAATTTTACGTGTTGCTTCGCCATTTCTTCAGGAATTTTTTTACCGACGGCTTTTCGAAATTTATCAACTTCGCCCCAGTCGTATCCAGCGAGTTCGATAGCGGTAAAGAGGAGATCGTCTTGGTACACAAGCAATCCGAATGTTGTCTGGAGATAACTTGCCATTTTTGGATGATAAAATATCACTGGGTGTTTGCCTTGTTTTCGTTCGATATATTCATCAATCGTCTGCATCGGACCTGGACGATAGAGCGCAACCATCACATTGATGTCATGAATAGTTGTTGGCTTCAGTCGCACTAATTTTTGTGTCATACCGCCACCGTTTAATTGAAACACTCCTTCTGTTTCGCCACGAGCGAGCATCTCAAATGTTTTTTTATCATCAAGAGGGATTTTCTCAAGTTGGATGGGTGTGTTGTAGAGCGTTCGCACGAGTTCGAGTGATTCTGCCAAGAATGATAAGTTGCGAATACCAAGGAAATCAAATTTCGGCAATCCTGCATCTTCGATCGAATACATATCGTATTGGGTAATTAATTTACCCCCCTTCGGATCAAACTGTATTGGCGTAAATTCGGTAATTGGTTTTGGTGCAATAACCACACCTGCTGCGTGCACCGAAATATGTCGTGCTGACCCTTCTATTTTTTTGGCGAGATCAATAATTTCTTTTGCACTTCGGTCGGTATCGTATTTTTCTTTAAGTTCAGGAACAAGTTCCATTGCGTGATCAAGTGTCATCGGAAAACCCTGCGAACCCATCGGTATCATTTTTGAAATAGTATCGCCGGTGTTGTATGGATATCCGAGAGCTCGCGCCACGTCGCGTACCGCACCGCGCGCCATCATCGTACCGAATGTACCAATCTGCGCTACATGATCTTCACCGTATTTATGACGTGCGTATTCAATAAGTTCATCACGACGTGTATCAGCAATATCCATATCCACATCAGGTGGACTTGGACGATGTGGGTTTAAAAAACGCTCGAAAGGAAGATTGTATTCAACAGGATTGATGTTGGTAATACCGCAGAGATATGAGGTGAGTGAACCAGCAGCTGATCCTCGAGTGTTGGTGAGAATGCCGTTTTCGCGCGCAAATCGCATGAGGTCTGCCACGACCAAAAAGTACGACGGGTATCCTTTTATTTTAATAATATCCAGTTCATATTCGAGACGTTTCGTAAGTTCATCAGTTTGCGCAAGTTCAAGACGTGCAAATCCGTCGTACGACATTTTCTTAAGCGCGTCATTCGGGTCTTCGTTATTCTCTAATTTGTATTCTGGAAAATATAATTTACCGAGTTCTATTTCGACATCGATAAGATCTGCAACAAATTGCGTATTGTTTGCTGCGTCGGGGACATCTTTAAATGCCTCATGCGCTTGATCGACATTGATGAACGAATAATTTCCCGACTTCATCGACATTTTTGCATTACCGACTTCGCTTCCGGTATTGATAGCGACGAGTGTATCTTGTGCTTCTGCATCGTCAATATGTAAATAGTGCGAATCCCACGTGCCGACAATTTTTAAATCAAATTCTTGTGCGAGGGTGATGATGTGCTTTTTCCAATCTTCCGTACCTTCAACTTCCGGATGGTTCATGAATTCAAGAAAATAGTTTTCCTTGCCGAATATATCCAAATATTCTTTGACAATTGCTCGTCCTCTTTCCAAATCATTATCTCGTAACGTTCGCCCGAGTTCGGATCCTGGACACCCAGAAAGACAGATGAGTCCTTCGTGGTACTGTCGCAAGATTTCTTTATCCATGCGTGGCTTGTAATAGTAGCCTTCGGTATGTGCGAGGGTCACGAGCTTCATTAAGTTTTTATAGCCCTGATTATTTTTTGCGAGAAGGGTGAGATGGTAGCGTTTATTATCTACATTTGCGTCTTTATCAAAACGCGAGCGCGTTGCCATGTACGCTTCGACGCCGATGATTGGTTTGATTTCCGCTTTTTTACACGCTTGATAAAATTCAATAGCGCCATACATCGTGCCGTGATCGGTGAGCGCAAGCGCATTCATGCCAGATTCTTTGGCAGTTTTTACGAGTTTATCTATTTTATTAAGCCCGTCCAAGAGGGAATAGTGAGAGTGAGTATGCAAGTGGACGAACTTTTTTTCCGACATGGTGACAGTATACAGCACACGATGAATTCTTGACAAAGAAAGAAATAATGACATACTCATACAAACCCCAGTTTTATGACAGATGAAGAAGCAGGAGAAATCAAAAGCAGAATTCATTCTTTACAAGAAACACGATTAGAAGAAATAAGTACGAGTTGGCAAGTATTGTACACAGGACTTATTGGGTGTGGGCTTATTTTTTTAGGAATTTTTTTTCTTACGAAAAAATTGTCAACAATTGGGTATTTCTTTTTTTGTGCGGGTGGTTTTTGTTTTGTTTTTTCTTTTGTATACGGATACATAAAAAGCAGACAAGTGATTCGCAGATACAAGAAAATATCCACCAATATTCTTCCTTTTCAAATGCAACTTACTAAAATTGAATTTGAAAAGTTATATCTCAGTAAAGAAATGGATAAATCATAACCTCCCCTACAATGTATGGGAGGTTTTGCTATGATGGGGACATGAAATACATCGTTGGTATTGATGAAGTGGGACGTGGACCGCTGGCAGGACCGGTGGCGGTTTGTGCGTTTATGATTACTGAAAAAGGAGTCGAGCGATTTTTGCTGCAAAAATCGCTCGGCAAATTACCCCTTCGCGACTCCAAAAAACTTTCAAAATTACAACGCGAATTATGGTTTGCCGAAATCAAAAAATTACAAAAAGAAGGAAAGTGTGATTTTGTTGTCTCGATGGTGAGCGCACAAAAAATAGACAAGATCGGTATTGCGCCTGCGATTCGTTTTGCTCTTGCGCGTTCTCTCTATAAGCTAAACACTAAAAGCTATCAACTTATTTTCCTCGACGGCGGACTTAAAGCGCCAGTTGAGTATAAAAATCAACAGACAATTATAAAAGGGGATGAAAAAATACCCGTTATTTCGCTCGCGTCTATCTGTGCAAAAGTAATGCGCGACGGCCATATGCAAAAAATAGCAAAAAAATATCCGGAATATGGATTTGAGCGTCATGTCGGCTACGGCACTCGCGCGCACTATGCCGCCATTAAAAAACATGGTGTTACTGAAATCCACCGGCGCTCATTTCTGAAGAACTTTTCAAGAAAACAATAATATGCTATAGTCTTCCCATGGTAGTACGCATGAGACATACGCGAGCACATACGGCAAATCGCCGCTCGCATCACGGCTTGACCGCTAAAGCCCTTACAAAAGACACAAGCTCCGGCTCTGTGCATCTTCGTCATCGAGTAGATATGAAGACAGGCATGTACCGTGGACGCAAAGTCATCGACACTCTTGCAAAGGTTGCTAAAAAAGTCACTAAAAAGAAGTAATTATTATTCAATCTGTTCTTTCGCTCTTTAATCAATACCATGGCTAACAGACACTTGTCCCGATCTATAGCATTACAAACACTCTTTGAGTGGGATTTTAATGCGTATGCAAGTGATATTCCAACCGTGCTTGCACGCAACGAAGCTGAATTTGGTCCAGGACTTGATGACTCAACATTTATCGCATCGCTTGTTGATTTGGTGATTAAAAAGAAATCCATCATTGATGAAATTATTGAAAAAGCTGCACCGGAATGGCCAATCGATAAAATCAATGTCATTGACCGAAATATTTTGCGTCTTGGTTTAGCAGAACTTCTCTTTGGTGATCGCACACAAGTCCCGCCAAAAGTTGCTATCAATGAATCAATCGAACTTGCAAAAAGTTTTGGTGGCGAGACATCTGGCCGTTTCGTGAACGGCGTGTTGGGCGCGGTCTACAAAGAAATCGGCGAGCCAGGCAAAGACGAAGTGAGCAAGAAGAAAAAAGTATTCGAAGAAACAGACCCTGCAAAATTTCCTGTTGAGAAAAAAGTCGGCGCCGTTATTTTTGCAAAGCATAATGGCCAGACATTGCTTGCGCTTGTGCACGATGTCTTCGGTTACTGGACGCTTTCGAAAGGTGGAGTAGAGACAGATGAAGACGAATTTGAAGGCGTGAAGCGCGAAATCAAAGACGAACTCGAATTGTCGATTACGGTGGTTGAAAAACTCGGTTTCAACGACTATGTTGCATCTCACCCAGAAAAAGGTAAGATTCGGAAGGAAGTACACTACTTCCTAGCTGAAGCGCCTTACCAAGAGCTCAAATTACACTCTTCAGGCGGTTTGGACGGGGCAGACTGGTTCCCGTTGTCGGATATTGGCGAAATCAAGACATATGACGATATCGTCCCAATTCTCGCGCAAGCTATTGAAAAAATCACCACACTCGAACCTGTGGTATAAACCAAGCTCGCTTTTTCCAGATACCGGGTATCTGGAAAAAGCGAGCAAATGTGACCTTATTAATTATTTCTAGATCTTAGTTTTTCGGTTTTAGAGTTTCTCTAGACCCTAGCAACTAGAACCTAGCACCTAATCTCATGAAAGATCTAACTCCATTTGAGCAATCAATAGGTGTACATTTTGCAAATAAAGACTTACTCTTGCAAGCATTTGTGCACCGGTCCTATATCAATGAAAATCCGAAGACTGGATTTTCCCACAACGAGCGCTTAGAATTTTTGGGCGATGCGGTTCTTGAACTTGTCGTCACGTCGTTTTTATACAAAAAATATCCGACGAAAAATGAAGGCGAACTCACCGCATATCGCGCTGCCCTTGTGAACTCACATACTATCGCAGATGTTGCGCGCAAATTAAATATGAACGAGCATCTCATGCTCTCTCGCGGTGAATCAAAAGATTTGGGCAAGGCGCGTCACTATATTCTTGCGAATACCTTTGAAGCAGTTATCGGCGCGATTTATCTTGATCGCGGCTATGATGCGGCGAGTGATTTTATTGCACAAAATTTATTGCCACTCACCGAGCAAATCGTTGCAGAAAAATTGTGGCAAGATCCAAAAAGTTTGATCCAAGAAAAAGCACAAGAACACATGGGCATCACGCCGGTGTACAAAGTATTGTCGCAATCTGGTCCTGATCACGATAAGCAATTTTCTATCGGTGTCTATGTCGGCAAAGAATTGCTCGGTAGTGCAAAAGGGAAATCAAAACAGGAGGCAGAACAAGAAGCGGCTAAGGCTGCGCTTGTGGCAAAGAAGTGGAGTTAGGAAATAGGGTATAGCGTTTAGGGCTTAGGGTTTAGTGAACACACAAAAAAGGATTGGATTTGCGAAGCAAATCCAATCCTTTTTTGTTATTGTTCTCTGTGTCACCCCGATGAAAATCGGGACCCAGGCCAACGCGAAATAAAAAAATCAGCCCCGTAGGAGCTGATGTAATACTTGAAATAATTTTATTGTTTTTCTATAACATAAATTTCATGGCTCTCATCTAATAGTATCGCCGCAAATTCTCTTTGTGTATGAATATAAATTCTTTTTCCGGTTTCAATATTTTTTAAACTCACTCCGCTGTCAAGATGACCGGGGCCTGGTTCAACGATTTCCCATGTGGTACCTGCTTTAATCAATGTTTTTTCCTTCATAAATGAAACGGTTTCGGTAACTTTTTTTGCAAAGTAAAGCAAAGAATTCATTCCTATTTTTATCTTTTTCATACTGTATGGTTTATTGGTATAATAGCATATTAAAATATATTTGTCAAGCATTCAAAATAACCAAATTAACGTTATAATTAAAAGCATATTATGACGCTCAAGCGCCTTGAACTTAACGGTTTCAAATCATTCGGCAAGAAGACCGAGTTTATTTTTACGTCTCCGGTCACGGGCATTGTTGGTCCCAATGGTTCGGGCAAATCAAACGTTGTCGAAGCTATTCGTTTCGTGCTCGGTGAACAGTCGATGAAATCGCTGCGCGGAAAAGGTGGCACTGATCTTATCTTCAAAGGAGGCAAGGGAACCGTCGCACCGTCACGCGCATCAGTCACGATTGTCTTTGATAATCACAATCGCAAATTCCAATTCGCAAGTGCGGGCGATCCGTCAGCTGACGGAGCACTCTCCGTAGATTTTGATGAAATATCCATTACTCGCGAAGTGTACGCCGATGGTTCATCAGCGTACAAAATAAATGGCACGGATGTGCGCCTCAAAGATATTGTCGAACTTCTCTCGTCGGTACACATTGGCGCATCCGGTCACCACATTATCTCTCAAGGCGAGGCAGATCATATTCTTACGGCACGTGCCAAAGATCGCCGAGAGATGATCGAAGATGCGCTTGGGCTCAAAGTCTATCAATATCGTATTCGTGAGAGCGAACGTAAATTAGAAAAATCTCGCGAGAATATGCGCGAGGCACAAAGTCTTCGCCGAGAAATCGCACCGCACATTACGTTCCTCAAAAAACAAGTTGAGAAAATAGAACGCACAAAATCACTTCGCGAAGAAGTAAAAGAAATGTACGGCAGATATTTGCCATCGGTGCATGCATATCTCATACAAGAACAAGCAACGATTGGTGAGCAGAAAAAATCTCTGCTTGATGCAAAACGACTCCATGAAAAAAGTGTCGCAGAGCACGAACAAAAAATGTCGCACGGTGGCAGTGTTGAAAGTGCTGAACAGAAAGAACGCATCGAGCTCATTGCAAAGCGCCGAAAAATAACTGAAGAGCGAGATGCATTACTTCGCGTACTTGGTCGTTTGGAAGGTGCGCTCGAGCTTGTCAAAAAGCCAGTACATACGGCATATCATGAACATGCACCAATATCCTACGAAAAAGTATCAAACTTGTGCGACGTCATTTTAGAAGACGCAGACCGTGCATTTACAGAATCTACAAAAGAAGAAATATTGGAACGCTTGACCGCAATTCGTCATGCGGTTGCGCAATTTAAATCTAGTATTGCAGAATCCGCGCACGAAGAAAAAACGCATGACGATATTGCGCGCATCGAACAAGAGCTAGCTGCTGCGCAAACAACGTATACAGAGTTACAACAACAAGAAGCACACATTACAAAAGAGATTGAGGTCTTAGAAGAAAAAATAAAGTACGAAACCACGAATGCTCGAGAAGAAGAACGTGCGTATTACGAAGCACGCCAAGCGTTCGAGCGAACACTTTCAGAGCTTCGTGCGCTGACGCTTGTTGAAGAGAGACATACTCGCGACAACGAAGCCTTTGATTTAGAACTTCGCGAAGGTGGTGTGCTCATCGGTCCAGAAATTGGCCAACTTGCGCGCAATGCGCCGGAAGTATTGAGTGTCGAAGAACGCGCAACATTAAAACACACACTTGAACGTGCAAAAATAAAACTCGAGGAAATCGGCGGCGGTTCAGGTATTGATACCATAAAAGAATATCAAGAAGCGCAAGAGCGCGATACATTTTTAATAAAAGAACTCGCTGATGTAACGGATGCAATCAAAAATTTAGAAGAGCTCATTATGGATCTGCGCGAGAAGCTCGAAGCAGAATTTAAAAGCGGTATTCACAAAATCAATACGCAATTCAAAGATTTTTTCAAAGTGATGTTTGGTGGGGGAGACGCATTTCTCGAAGTGACGATGATGCATAAGCGCAAGCCGAAAATAACTGATGACGAAGAGGACTTGTCCATTTCGGATTCACCAGAAGAAGCCGAAGAAGGATTTGAACGTGGTGTCGAAGTCCATGTATCTCTGCCACAGAAAAAAGTGCGCGATCTCGCAATGCTCTCCGGTGGGGAACGTAGTCTTACGTCTATCGCGCTTCTCTTTGCAATATCACAAGTAAACCCGCCGCCATTTTTGGTGCTCGATGAGACTGACGCTGCGCTCGATGAAGCGAACTCTCGCAAATACGGCAGTATGATTGAGCGACTCTCGCACATATCAGAACTCGTTGTCGTCACCCACAATCGCGAAACAATGTCTCGTGCTGGCGTGCTCTACGGTGTCACCATTGGCTCCGACAGTGTCTCAAAAGTCCTTTCCATCAAGCTTGATGAGGCAGGGCAGTATGCCAAATAGACAGGGTAGGGGGGTTAGGTTTTAGGGGGTAATGAGCGACAAAATACCAAAAGCAGGGTTTGGCTTATAGGCCAAACCCTGCTTTTGGGCTACCTTGGTAAAACGCTTTAAATAGGGGCTTTTTTAGGGCGTACGGGAAGGTACTTGACTTTTATAATAGGGTATGCTACAATGTATTCAAGTTTAACTAAAAATAAAAACCCACGACCCATGAAAAAGATAACCATTCTTTTGTCTACAGTGTTCGCAATTGCACTTTTGAACCTCAATTGCCCAAGTGTTACTGCTCAACCGAGCTCTGACAAAGTTACTGTTGACTTCTCATTTCCGGTTACCAATTACCACACTTCTCCGATTACTTCCTGCACAACAGGCAAAGTAACCGGTAACAGATTGGTAAGTGTTGATACAACGATTGCAAATGTGCATGTGCAGATTCCGTCCGCAAATGCCAATACCAATCCGCAAAATATCAATACAATAACTATTGGTGGCGATGCTGCAAAGAAAGACGGCGGAAACGGGATGAGTACTCAGGACCTCCTCTACACTATCCTTGCTATCATTATTGCTGGATTACTCATTGCCGGGATTGTGTATATGATTACCAACAGAAGAAGGAATTTATTTCCTTATTATGGAGAACAAGTGATAACCACAATCACTAATGGTGGTGGAGGCAGAATGAAGATGAACCATGACATGAATGGCAATCCGAATGTTGAAATAGAGATGTTCGGCACTACTATCAACAGCCTTGAATTGGCAAAACTTCCCCGCCAACAGCAAGTGCAACCTCAGCAAGCGAACCAGCAGCCAACCTAATTAAATTATTGAATTATCTTTTCTCAAGCTCCCCGATTATCGGGGGGCTTTTTTATTTTATTTTCCCGATTAACTTATCAACGGCCTTTTTGTTGTCTTCGTAAATAATACGTTCTTTGTGGGAAAGTAATTGTTTATTTTTTTCTTTCCATGCAATCGTATAGAGTCGCTCGTCGGATGCTTTGTAATTACTCCGTACATATGCTTCCCATTCTGCACTTTCAACGTCAGCAAGCAATTCTTTTTCAAGTGATTCCTCGACGTAAAGTTCATGACGTACTTTTTTATCAAGCGATGAAGATTCAAGAATATATTTGAAACGTTGCTCTGTATATTTTTTTACTTCCTTTGGCTCTACTTTATCCATATTTGTCGGAAGGGCAATATAGGTGAATTTGACTCTCGGATACCATCTCTTGAGATCTTGTATTTGTTTGAGCGCAGCGTCTCGTTTTGTTGTATCTTCCTCGAACACGATTACTTCTGGGTGGGTGTATTTTTTGACGTCCTTTAATCTTGCATCTGTCGTTTTTCTATCAAGACCCACAAATCCATACACATGATCTGTATTCATCCCTATGGTATATTCTCCAAAACCCGTAACTCCTCGATCTGGCGAGTAGGACACACCTCCTGCAATATATGCTGTTTCCGCGGCTACAGCGGTGCCCGCTGCCGCTCTATTTTCTGCATCTTCAGCTCGGTGTTGAGCTTCTCGTGCGCGATTCGATTCTACGGTTGCGTCTTTTGCATACTTGCCGCGTTCAAGAGGTCGTCGAGGACCTACTATTGGAACGACTAATGTGTCGTACGTGGTTTCTTCTGGAATATCGAGCAGTACTTTTCCGACTGTTGTATCTGTAGGTACGATGTCGGTAACAGTGTCTTTACCCAAGCCTACATGCGTACCCAAAATACGTACATTTTCTCCGCCGTCTTCTGCCGTGCCCATAGATTGTGCTACTTCGGCGAATTTGCCGGTGAATACCGCATGGCCGTTTTGGTTTTCAAACAGTAGTTTGCCAAGTTCGCTTTTTGGATCAATGATCGCATTACCATCTGCATCAATCTGTACTTCGAATACTTGGTGCTGCGTATCGCGGGAGAGGGAAAAGAGCATTTTGAGATTTCCTTTTCCTATTGCCTCTTTTGCATCAACACTGCTTGCACTGTGGAATGAGCCATCCTCTGTCATACGAGACACATTGAATACATAATTGCCATTTGCATCGATACCGGTATTGCGGTCGCCGCCCCAATCGGTGCGCAATTCATTCCCATCAAATGGGTGTGGGGTGTCATTGTCGTACCAGAGCTCGCGATGAATTTTTTGTGTCAGACCAGCGTGGTTGTCTAGATAGTCTTGCGCTGGTTCGGTAACTGTCTCTGTTGTTTTTTCTCCAACTATTCCAAACTCGCTTATGACACCACTCTTCGCGAGCGCTTGTTTTGTTTCGTCAGAGAGGTCTCCGTTCTCATCGAATTCCATATGCACGTCGGAAACAACAACATTGCCGTTATCGCGCACAATATCAAAATTATTAGTACCATCGGCGGGTTTCAAATTAATTCCTTTTGGCAATTGCAAGTGTCCGCCAGCAACGACACCTTCATGCAAGAGTGATGCGTCGTTGTGTGGCATCATCGCATGATCCCCGGTAAACCACCGTCGCAGTGCTTCAAGACCAGTACCATGTTTAACCAAATCTTCTTTATTATTAAAATGTTTGATGGTGCCTTCGATAATGCCGTCTTGTGAAGCATCAAGGAGTGCTTTTCCTTCTTGGAAGAGGACACCAACCGTCGCACTTGCCAATGTCGTTGTCGCGAAGGCTTTCCATGCGCGGCTATTTCTTAGTTTTGCAAATTCTTTGTTCTGGGCAGTAATACCTGATTCGCCCCCAAGCAACTCTGTTTTTTTGGATTCGGTAAGGAGGCGTAATGCAGTATCAAAATCAACTTTTTCTTCTCCATTTTGAAACTCCCGCCCTGCACGACGAAGCGCTACTTTGAGCTCTGCGCGCCCAAGATCCATTGCGGTGCGATCTTTTTCAACGGTATTAAATTTATCGTAGGTAATGAGATCAATTTTCTCTTGATCGTTCAACTTGATGCGTGATTCAAGCTCAGCAAGGCGGTCTACGATCGCATTTATTTCTTCATTCGTTGCGTCTCCCTCATGCATTTTTGCAAGATCGGCGCCCAAATCCTCAATGATACTTGCTGCCTTTTTTGTTTCGTAATCTGTTTCACCCATTTCTTTGCGGCGCTTCATATCAGGTTCTTTGAACTCCATGCCTTTTGTTTGTTCACGTTGATGCTGCGCGCGCTCTCGGGTAAATCGTGCGCGCTCTTTTACTGCACTGATACCACCAGCTAAAAGCGCTGCACCGCCGAACGTTGCCCACTGGAGCCCTTTTGAACGAACAGTTCTTTGAATACTGTTTCTTCCTAATTCATATGCGCCAGCCAAGATACCAAGCACTGCTGGTTCGTTCGCGAGGTATTTACCGATTTTGGTATTTTGCAATCCATCGATGGCTTTATCAAAGGTGTTATGTGCCTCCGTGCTCAAACTTTCACGCGCGTTACCGAGGGTGATCTCAACATCAAAATCAAGCTCTGCAAGTTTTGTCCCGTGCGCGACAGCACTCTTTACTTCATTGGCGATAGCAAGTAAATTATCCGCGTACAAACTTTTGTCTGATGCAGTTCTCTTGTCATATTTAGAAAGGATACGTTTTTTCTGTTCATCAAATTCTTCATCCGGCAGATTATCTTTTACATACCGCTTGATGAGCTCTTTGATATTTGTGTTGATTGCAGCGCCTTCGATCGTCTTCCGCGTTTCTCCTGTATGTAACACTTCTTCATCTTCGTATTCGCTCGTAAAACGATCAATGATTGCTTGCATTGCCTCAGTGTGTGATTGCCCATCTGGAGTGTTGGTATCCGGATTAAATCCTTTTTCTCCCACATAAAGGTCGTGTTTCTCTAAAATATCTTTCTTTGCTCGAGAAATTTCTCGCTGGCGATACCACTCTTGGGCAATATTGTGTTTCCAAATTCGTTTTGCGTTTCTGGTAAACCAATTTGCGTCGCGGTCTTCTTTCGATTCTGTCATTTTTGCATCACCAATATCCCGTGCTTGGGATTTCACAAGTTCATCGGTGTTGATGATCGCCGCTTTGAATATTTTTTTCTCTATTTTATCTGCGTCGGGTACTTCGGGTGACATGGTGGTTAGGAAAGATAAATCGTTTTAAATGTCAGCAGCACGGCCGCTGTTTTTTCATCAATATCAGGAATTTGGTCGCGGATGTACTGGCCTATTTTTGCTTCATCGCCCCCATCAAGCATACTTTTAAATTCAGCAAGCTTGTCTTCTCGCATATTACTCATAATCATAGCTTTTATGCGGTCGTCTATGCGTGTGAGTAAGTCAGTCTTAAGTTGTGCCACCACTTCAGGGTCTTTGGTATCAAAATTCTTCTCGACAATAAGTTTATCGACAAAGTCGTCTATGGTTTTCATAGGATAGGTGAAATTAGCATAATAAAAAGAGAGCGTGTTACTTCTAACAAGTATAGCAGAAAAGGTGCCGTGGAACAGGTGATGCGTGGGGATAGGGGTAAAACAGTGTGCTCGAATTTGGCGAAGCCAAATTCGAGCACACTGTAACCAATTTATTCTTGGGGAGTATTTTCAGGAGCCTCTATTTTTTCAGTAACAGATTCCGGCTGGTACATCGTATTTAATTTCATGGTGTATTTTTTGATGGTGACATTGTGGTCGATATCAATATCTGCGCGGATGATAAGTCCCTGCATGGTTGCAGGAGAAAAATATTGGTCGAAAATCAAATTACCCAAACTGTACGCGATAAACTTATTTTTATACCATTCCGTCGCTTGCTCCACATGTGGATGTGCGCCAATAATCATGTCGGCGCCATTATCTATCGCTGTGTGTGCCAATGTTGTCTGTCGTGCATTGTGCGGTTTGTATTCGGTACCCCAGTGGAATGACACAATAAGAAAATCGCACCACGTTTTTGCATCGGTTACGATTTGTGGAAGTGTTTTAGAATCTGCAATTAAAATACCAGCACTTGTGTCTGTTGCCATGAGCCAGTTTGGACCAACATCAGATAGTGCAAGAAATCCATACCGCACGCCATTTTTTTCTATGACATATGGCGTCCCTGCTTGTTGTTTATTAATACCTGCACCAGTAAATCCAATACCCGCATTTTGTAAATGCACGAGCGTGTCATCAAATGCACGCTTGGTCCAATCGCCGACATGATTATTTGCAAATGAGACAACATCAAATCCTGCATCAGCTAAGACTGGCGCAACTTTAGGATCAAATCGAAATGAATAAATACTACCGACATTTTTACCATTTTCGGAAATGGGTCCTTCAAGATTTGCAAATGCGATATCTGCATCGCGGAATACAGTGAGATTATCAAATAGTTTTGAGTAGTCGCCGCCAAAATTTTTCTCTACGCTTGTGCGCACGCTTCGCGCAAGCATGATGTCGCCACCAAATACAATACTGGTACTTTTTGGTAATTCTGGAACAGGCTCTTGTTGTTCGATCATTTTTGTCGGGGTTTCTTTTTTGCCGTCACTAATAATAGAATCGCGCGCAGGAATAAAGCCGATAGCGGCAATGAAAAGTGCGATGGAAATAGGGAGGATGAGGTAACGCATAAGCAGTATGGTAGCATACTGCTTGTAGCAAGGTACTGGTAGCAAGTAGCAGGGAAGACACAAGTGCAGGATTTGGCTTCGCCAAATCCTGCACTTGTGTTTATATTGTTTTGAAACCCTTGCTACTTGCTACCAACTTATGCCAGCTTGAAATCCACCTCTTTTCTATCCATATCTACGTTTGCGACTTTAATAGGAAGTTCATCACCGATGCGCCAGATTTGATTCGTTGTTTTATTTTCAATCTGCAATTTTTTCTCATCAAAGACACATTCTTTCGGAAATAATTCTACTTTGATAAATCCTTCACATGCAGATGTTTGCTCTTCCACGAATGCGCCCCAGCCATTGATATTGGTGATACGTCCGGTAAATATGTTTTCTTTTCGTGCGAGTAAATATTCCATTTGTTTTAATTTGATAGATGAGCGTTCTGCATCTTGCGCATTTCGCTCTTGTGCAGATGTTGTGTCCGCAAATGAATGTAATGTTTGTACATTGTAGGGTTCGTTTACGCCTGTGAGGAGTGCTTGCAAAATGCGGTGCACGATGACATCTGGATATCGGCGAATAGGTGAGGTGAAGTGCGTGTAGGTGCCGAGCGCCAAACCAAAGTGGCCTTTGTTGGTGGTTGAGTAAATCGCTTTTGCCATACTGCGAATAATAGACACTTGAATTGCATCATGTGCTTTGTCATCCGCTGCTAACTTTAAAATTTTACGAAAACTTTTGCGCAACGGGTCACCACCTTTGCCTTCTAATTTATAATCAAGTTTTGCAAGAAATCCGCGCAAATCTTCGATGCGTCCGAGTTCTGGATTGTCGTGAATGCGATAGAAGCCAATGACTTTTGTTTTCTTCTCGATAAATGTTGCGACGTATTCATTTGCCAAAAGCATGAGTTCTTCAACAAGTCGGTGACTTTGACCGCGTGTTTTGTGATGGAATCCGACAATAAGTCCGTCTGCATTTAAATCCGCTTTTACTTCATCGCTGTCGAGCTCTAGTGCACCGCGAACTGCACGACCTTTTATTCTTGATTTTGCGATTGTATTTAATGCGAGCAGTTCTTTTTGAAAAGGGCCTTCGCCACCGTCGAGAATCGCTTCTGCAGATTCATAACTAAATCTTTTTTGCGAATAAATAATGGTCTTACCAAACCATTCTTTTATAATTTGCCCTTCTTTATTAAACGTGAACACCGCACTCATGGTGAGACGGTCTACTTTTTCTTTCAAACTCGCTAAGTCGTTTGATAGTGTTTCCGGAAGCATGGGAATAACGCGATCAACCAAATAAATAGACGTGCCGCGTTCTTGAGCGAGTTGATCGAGTGTGTCATTTGGTCTGATAAAGTGCGAGACATCGGCAATGTGCACACCGACTTCGTACGAGCCGTCAGGAAGTGTTTCGTAGGAAAGCGCATCGTCGAAATCTTTTGCATCAACAGGATCGATAGTAAATGTCGCGATACCGCGAAAATCTCGGCGCGTTTTTGCTTCAAGATCAGGATCGTAATTGTCATATAAAGATTCAGCTGCTTTTTCTATGTGGTCAGGGAATCCTTCGACAAGCGAACGGTCGCGGAGAATACTTGCCATTTCTGTTTTGTGTTCACCGTGTGTGCCCAATATTTCTCGAATACTACCGCCCAATTTTCCCACAGTCCAATCAGTGATGTCTATATATACTTTGTCACCTTCTTTTATTGCAGAAGGGAAGCCATCATGCACCAAAATCGGCGTGTTGAATTTTGTATCGTCGGCGAGAACTATGTATGCGCCGTTTTGTTTGCGGAGGACGCCCGTGAAGGCGGTTTTGCGACGAGAGATAATTTCACGGACATCAGCACCTTTGCCCCATTTTGTTGTATAGATCGTGAATTTCACCGTGTCGCCATGCTGTGCAGTAGCGAGATCTTTTGCACTTACGGTTATTTTCTCACCGGCATGTAGCAAAAAACCGTTCCCGCGACGGTTTAAGAGAATGATTCCTTGATATGTTGTTGGGTCTTTTTTCGGCTTCGATTTGTGTGTGTGAGCAGATGATTTTTTGTCATGAGCACCCTGCGTATCTTTCTTTGTGTGTGGCATTACAAAGGCACTATAGCAGAAAGACTGTTTTTTATACAGTATTTGTGACATTATTGACTTTCTGTTCGTTTTTAGTTAGGATAGGGAACACATGTTAAAGATCAGATTAGAACGAATAGGCCGCAAGAACGAAGCGCATTTCCGCGTCGTGTTGACCGATTCAAAAAATGCCGCAAAGAGTGGTAAATTTATCGAAATTTTGGGTGCGTATAACCCACATGCTGGTAAACCAGAATTTAAGAAAGAAGCAATCTTGAAGCGCATTAAAGAAGGCGCGCAAGTATCAGATACGGTACATAATTTCTTGGTACAAGAAGGAGTGCTTACCGCAAAAAAGCGCAACGTCCTTTCGAAGAAAGCACCAACACAGAAACGAAAGTTGATGAAAGCGAGTAAGTAGCAAGGAACTGGTAGCAAGTAGCAGGGAAAACAAAAAATAATCCACATAAAAACCTTCGTCAGTTTGACGAAGGTTTTTACAAAAGGTATCATAAGAGAATACAGATTCGTCCTCGTCAGGCGTCTGTTCATTTAGTACAAACATAAAAGATATGGAAGACAAGCAATTTCTAGAGTACGTAGTGAAAGCATTAGTAGACAATCCGAATGATGTAAAAATTGATCGAACGGTAGATGAAATGGGAGTATTGGTTACCTTGTCCGTCAATCAAGCTGATATGGGAAAGATTATCGGTCGCCAAGGCAATACCGCAAAAGCGATCCGAACATTGCTCCGTGTCATTGGTATGAAAAACAACGCTCGAGTAAATTTGAAAATCAACGAGCCAGAAGGTGGACGTTTGGTACCTCCCGCTGCACCAGGTGGCGCAGGTATGAGTGCATCGACAGTTGATCAGGCAATGGAAGACCTTAAAGGCATTTAGTAGCAAGGGACTGGTAGCAAGTAGCAGGGAACACACAATAAACTAAAACAGCAAAGCAGCGCCGACTACGTCGGCGCTGCTTTGCTGTTTTAGTGACACAACGTACTTTTTATTGTATAGTCTCTCCATGCGATTTCATATCATAACCTTATTCCCCGAAAGTTTTACCTCGTACACTGAGGCGTCTATTGTGGCGCGTGCCATTAAAGAAAAGAAAATAAGTATCGCGTACTATAATCCGCGCGATTTCGTCACCGGTAAGCACAAAAAAGTGTGGCCTGACGGCAACATATCACGCATCGTAGATGATCGACCGTTTGGTGGTGGTCCGGGTATGGTGATGCGTGCGGAGCCTGTGTTGAAAGCTTGTGATAAAGCGCTTGCAGTAATTGCAAAGAAAAAAGGAAAAGCAAAAATTATTTTCTTCTCACCGAGCGGAAAATCATTTAACACCATATACGCAAAACAAACCGCAAAAAAATATACTGATATTATATTAATCTGTGGCCGTTATGAAGGTGTCGATGCGCGCGTTGCGAAAATTTTGAAAGCAGATCATGTCTCGATCGGCGATTATGTGCTCACGGGCGGGGAATTGCCGGCAATGATCGTGCTCGACTGCCTCGCTCGCCAAATTCCCGGTGTCCTCGGCAAATTCGAATCACTCGAAGAAGAACGTGTCTCAAGTTCTGAAATCTATACCCGTCCTGAAATTTTGGAATATAAAGGTAAAAAATACAAAACTCCAAAAGTACTTCTCTCCGGTGATCACAAGAAAATTGAAGAGTGGAAGCAATCTAAAAACTAACAGGACCGTTCTGACAGTTACTAAAAAGTTATCCCCTTGACCTTATCCTTGACTTTTGATTGGAATTTTGATATGCTCTTTTCACTAGATTGAGTTTTGGGGGCACGCCGATTATCAACCTTTTTCTCCTTAATTTTGTTCACATCGGCAAAGATAGCAGCATAATAATCAAAGAAGCGCCATCGCGCTTGTTTTTGGTTTTTTGCGTCTCTCTGTGCTTGTGTCGACAACAGCATATATATGCCGAAACACACCACCCGAGAAAAGAAATTTTTCTCAAAGTATAAGACGCCTCTTGTCCCGTTTCCGAACCTTTTGGAAACACAAATATCTTCATTCGACTGGCTCATCGAGAGCGGTTTGAAAGAAGTGTTCAAAGAATTTTCGCCAATTTCTGATTATTCAGGAAAAAAGTTCGATCTTGAATTTGTCTCTTTTTATATCGGTGAACCAAAACATGACGAACATTTTGCTCGTGCAAATAAGCTCTCCTACGAAGCGCCTTTGAAAGCGCGCGTGAAGCTTATTAATAAGACAATGGCGGGCGATGCGAAGGAGCAGGAAATTTTCATGGCAGATGTGCCGATGATGACCGGCCACGGTACGTTTGTGATCAACGGCGTTGAACGCGTTATTGTGCCACAGCTCGCACGCTCATTCGGCGTGTTCTTTATTGAAAATGAAGTGAAAGGGAAGACGTTCTTCGGCGCAAAAATCATTCCGGCACGTGGTGTGTGGATGGAAATTGAAGCCGATGCAGATGGTATTCTCTATGTCCGTATCGACAAAAAACGTAAATTCCCAATTACGTCTCTTTTGCGTGTTTTTGGTCTTACAGATTTAGCGGCGATGCAAAAATTGGTAAAATCTGATGCATCAAAGCACATGCTTTCTGTTGCGATTGAAAAAGATACTGCAAAAGATATCCAATCAGCAAACATTGAAATCTATAAGCGTCTTCGCGATGGCGACCTTGCAACTGCAGATAATGCTCGCGAATTTATCAAAAATATGTTCTCTCCGGAACGCTACGATCTTTCTCCTGTCGGTCGTTTCCGTTTCAACAAACGATTCGAAAAAGACATGGGCGACAAAGAACTTGCACGACGCACGCTTTCAATCGATGACTTGGCAACAATCATTGATCACATCATGACGCTTATCACGACACCGGATGCAAAAGCAGATGATATCGACAACTTGGCACAACGCCGAGTTCGTTATGTCGGAGAATTGCTCCAGCAAAAAGTGCGTATCGGTATGACGCAAATCAAGCGCAACATTCAAGATCGTATGTCGACTATCGATATTACGACAGCGCTTCCTATTGCTATCGTCAACCAACGTCCCCTCCAAGCTCGTATTAAGGAATTTTTCACGACAAACCAGCTCTCACAATTTATGAACCAAGAAAATGTCTTGGCAGAAATCGAGCACTTGCGAACCCTCTCAGCACTCGGTCCCGGCGGTTTGACACGTGAACGCGCTTCTCTTGAAGTTCGTGACGTACACACCTCCCACTATGGTCGCGTGTGTCCTATTCACACTCCAGAAGGTCCGAACATCGGTCTTATCTTGCACTTGGCAACCTATGCTCGTGTGAACGATTTCGGTATCATCGAATCTCCATATATTAAAGTAAAGAAAGGAAAAATCACCGGCGAAGTGGTGTATTTAAATGCGCTTGAAGAAGAACAGTACAACATTGCGCACGCGCAAATCCCATATGACGATAAAGGTACCATTACCGCACCATTCGTCGAAGCTCGCGTAAAAACAGAACCAGGTCTTGTTGCAAAAGATGAAGTGGATTTTATCGACGTCGCATCAAACCAAGCATTTTCTATTGCAACATCTATGATTCCATTCCTCGAACACGATGATGCAAACCGATCACTCATGGGATCAAACATGCAAAAGCAGGCGATGGCGGTGGTTCGCCCAGAAGCACCACTCGTAGCTACTGGTATGGAAGAATTGGCCGCACGATATTCAGGACGACTTATTATTTCAAAAGAAGATGGCGTTATTACCGCAGTAGATGCACAGCACATTGTGGTTGATGGAAAAACAAAAATAAATTATCCGCTCGTCAACTTCTCTCGAACCAACAACTTCGGTTCATTTCACCAACGTCCAATTGTTGCAGTAGGTGAGAAAGTCAAAAAAGGACAAGTGCTCGGAGATACTTCGACAACAGATCATGGACAAATTGCACTTGGACAAAACGTCCTCGTTGCATTCATGTCATGGAGTGGACAAAACTATGAAGACGCGATCATTCTCTCAGAGCGTCTCGTAAAGAATTCAAAATTCACATCTATTTATATTGAAGAATTTATTTGTACCGTTCGCGATACAAAACTTGGACCTGAACAAACAACACGCGATATTCCAAACGTCGGCGAAACAAAATTGAAGGATCTCGATGAAGAAGGCATCATTCGTGTTGGTGCAGAAGTGCGCGAAAATGATATTTTGGTTGGTAAAATTACTCCAAAAGGCGAAACAGAACTCACGCCAGAAGAACGCTTGCTCCGCTCGATCTTCTCAGAAAAAGCACGCGATGTGAAAGATACCTCAACTCGTATGGAACACGGCAAACGTGGTCGTGTTATCGGCGTGAAAATTTTCTCTCGCGACAAAGGACACAATTTGGAATCCGGTATCATCAAAAAAGTAATTGTTGAAGTCGCACAGATCCGCAACATTTCAGTGGGTGATAAACTCGCTGGTCGCCACGGTAACAAGGGTGTTATTTCAATCATCTTACCTGAAGAAGATATGCCATACATGGCAGATGGAACACCTGTTGATATTGCACTTACGCCGCTCGGTGTCCCATCACGTATGAACCTTGGACAGATTTTGGAAATGCACTTAGGACTTGCGGCAAATGCGCTTGGTTATCAAGCTATCGTGCCACCGTTCTCTGGTGCAAATGAAAACGAAATTAAGAAAGAATTAGTAGCCGGAGGATTCCCAGAACACGGTCGCATCAAACTTTTTGATGGACGCACCGGTGATGCATTCGAACAAGATATTGCTATCGGCTATATGTATGTCTTGAAACTGCACCACATGGTGGAAGACAAGATTCACATGCGTTCAATTGGACCCTACTCACTCATTACGCAACAGCCACTCGGCGGTAAGGCACAAGGAGGAGGTCAACGCTTCGGAGAAATGGAAGTGTGGGCACTTGAAGGATACGGCGCATCCCACATTCTTCGTGAAATGTTAACGATTAAGTCTGACGATATTTTAGGTCGTTCGCAGACATTTGATTCTATTATCAAAGGTGAACCAATTAGACAACCAAATGCACCAGCATCGTTTAAGGTGATGTTAAATTACCTTCGCGGTCTTGCACTTGATGTCATATTGAAGAACGATAATCTTGAAAACTAGTTAGCCTCGTAGATTAGATAAAAAACTATTTATTACTAACTACTCCGACCTATGTCGGAGTCCGACGAAGGTCGGACTAACTATTTACAAAACCTATGAAAACATTAGACACAACAAATTTTAACAACATCGCAATCAAGCTCGCTTCTCCTGAAGATATTTTGTCATGGAGTTATGGTGAAATCACAAAGCCAGAAACAATCAACTACCGAACTGGTCGCTCAGAACGCGGCGGTCTCTTTGATGAACGAATCTTTGGTCCAGAAAAAGACTATGAGTGTTACTGTGGAAAATACCGACGTATTCGTTACAAGGATATCGTCTGTGAAAAGTGTGGCGTTGAAGTTACCAAATCTATCGTTCGTCGTGAACGCATGGGCCACATCGAACTTGCATCTCCCGTTGCCCACATTTGGTTCCTTCGTGGCGTGCCATCTCGCATGTCGATCCTCTTTAATACAACCGTTACTGATCTTGAAAAAGTTATTTATTTCGCTGGCTACATCATTACAAAAGTAAATGATGAAGAAAAAGCGAATATCTTGAAAGATATTGAAAGTGAATACAAATCAAAAGTAAAAAGTACCGAAGACGAAGATACAAAAGAAAAATTAAAAGCACTTCTTACGAGTACCAAAAAAGAAGTCGGCGAAATTGTGCCAGGAAAAGTCTTGGGCGAGCTCGCATATCACAATTTCAGTTTGCGATACGGAACTTGTTTTGAAGCAGGGATTGGCGCAGAAGCAATCTACACGATCTTCAAAAATCTTGATCTTGAAAAACTCCGCGTGGAGACACAGCGCTTGATTGATAAAGCAGGTGCGCTCGAAAAAGAAAAAATGGAACGCCGCATGGCAGTTATCCGTTCGATGATTCATGCAAAAGTGCGTCCTGAATGGATGTTTCTCACTCGTTTACCTGTTATCCCACCAGCACTCCGTCCTATGGTGGCTCTTGAAGGTGGACGACATGCAACGAGTGATATCAACGACCTCTATCGTCGTGTTATCAACCGCAACAACCGTTTGAAAAAGTTGAAAGAAATCGGTGCGCCAGATGTTATTTTGCGTAACGAAAAACGTATTCTTCAAGAAGCAGTTGATGCGCTTATCGACAACTCAATCGCGCGTCAAAATGATTCACAAGCTGTTTCTCAATCACAAAAGCGAGCACTCAAGTCTCTTTCGGATAACTTGAAATCAAAACAAGGTCTCTTCCGTCAAAACTTGCTCGGTAAGCGCGTAGACTATTCTGCTCGTTCTGTTATCGTTGTTGGTCCAAACTTAAAGTTGAATCAATGCGGACTTCCGAAACACATGGCACTTGAATTGTTCCGCCCCTTTATTATTTCAAAATTGATCAAACAAGAACTCGCGCACAACATTCGCGGTTCAAACAAACTCATCGAAGAACGCGTCCCAGAAGTGTGGGCAATTCTCGAAGAAGCGATCAAGGGTAAATACGTGCTTCTAAACCGCGCACCGACATTGCACCGTCTTGGTATTCAAGCTTTCAATCCGATTCTCATCGAAGGAAATGCTATTCAATTGCACCCACTCGTGTGTACTGCATTCAACGCTGACTTCGATGGAGACCAGATGGCTGTCTACTTACCACTTTCTGATAAAGCGCAAGCTGAAGCAAAGAATTTGATGGCAGCAAATAGAAACTTACTCAAGCCACAAAACGGTGAGCCTATTATCCTTCCATCACAAGACATTGTGCTTGGTTGTTTCTGGATGACGAAAGAAATGCCAAACCAAAAGGGTGAAGGTAAAATTTTCTCAAGTCCAAATGAAGCGATTACGGTATACGATTACGGCGAAGTATCCTTCCATGCAAAAATCAAAGTCATGCCTTCTGAACACACAAAATACAAAGCGTACGATGGTAAGCCATTTGATACAACCGTAGGACGATTGCTTTTCAACAGTGTGCTTCCAAATGATTTTCCGTATCTAAACCAAGAAGTCACTAAGAAAACACTTTCATCACTCATCGACGAAATGATCGTGCACATTGGTATCGACAACACCCCACCAATCATCGACAAAATTAAACACTTCGGCTATTTGTACGCGACACAATCTGGTGGTACCTTTGGATTCCAAAGTGTGAAAACACCAGAGGCAAAAGCAGGTATTGTTGCAGAAGGACGTAAAGAAGAAGCAAAAGTTATCGAACAATACAACGATGGTCTCTTGTCTGTCGAAGAAAAGAAACAAAAAGTTATTGAAATTTGGGAACACAAGAAAAGTGAAATTGAAAAACACATTCCAGATACACTTGATAAATCAGGATCTGTATATGACATGGTTACCTCTGGTGCCCGCGGTTCGATTGCACAGGTGACACAAATGGCAGGTATGAAAGGTTTGATCCAGAACACTGCTGGGGACACTATCGACTTCCCAATTATTTCTTCCTACAAAGAAGGACTCTCTCCACTTGAATACTTCATTACAACGCACGGTTCACGTAAAGGTCTTGCCGATACTGCGCTTAACACTGCGAAAGCTGGGTACCTTACTCGACGTCTCGTTGATGTTGCGCAAGATATGGTTATCACTGAAGAAGATTGTGGTACCAAAGAAGGCAAAGCCGCACGTGCAGAAACTATTTCCGGTGTTACGATTCCATTTGCAAAAGTGATGCGTGGTCGCGTACTTGCAAGTGATATCAAAGACGCTGATGGTAAATCACTCTACAAACGCGGTTTCTTGGTTACGAAAGAAGAAGCAATGAAAATGGAAAAAGCAGGTATCACAGAAGCATTTGTTCGCTCACCGCTTACCTGTAAAACAGTGCACGGCATCTGCCGAGCGTGTTACGGTCTTGATCTTGGACGCAATCACTTGGTTAATCTCGGTGAAGCGGTCGGTATCGTCGCTGCACAAGCTATCGGTGAACCAGGTACCCAGCTCACGCTTCGTACTTTCCACGCCGGCGGTCTCGCTGGAGTCGACATTACGCAAGGTCTTCCACGTATCGAAGAAATTTTTGAACGTCGTTCAAATATCAAAAATCCTGCTATTGTTGCTCAGCATGATGGCGAAGTATTGGAAATCCGACAAAACGGAACTGAAAAAATTATCGTCGTTGCTTCTGATGAGAAAACAGCAGACGGATCAAATAGTATGGAATATGTGGTCCTTCCTCGCCGAACACCGATTGTCAAAGTTGGTCACAAGGTAGCGAAAGGCGATCTCCTTACGGATGGTTCTGCAGATATTGCACTCATCTTCAAATACGGCAGTCAAGGAAAAGCAGAAGATTACATCATTACAGAAATCAACAAAGTGTACGAATTGCAAGGTGCATCTATCGCGCGCAAACACATCGAAATTATTATTCGCCAAATGTTCTCTCGAAAGCGCGTTAAAGATCCAGGTACAACAATGTTTTCTCCGGGTGAAATGGTTGAAAATATTGAACTCATCGAAGAAAATGAACGAACAAAGGCAAGTGGTGGTGAAGTTGCAAAAGCAGACACTATCGTCTTGGGTATTACTGAAACGTCACTTAACACAAAAAGTTGGATGTCCGCAGCATCATTCCAAAACACAAACCGTGTGCTCATCAACAATGCAATCAAAGGTGGTGTTGACCGACTCCGTGGTCTTAAAGAAAATGTTATCATTGGCCGATTGATTCCTGCAGGTACTGGATTTGGATTTGCTGGTATCGATCCTGAAGATATACCATCAGATACTGATATGCATCACGAATCTCGTATTGAAAATGAAGCACCAGAACTTGCTCGACAAGTGGCAGAGTAGACATACAAACATACAAATGAGTGCGAATATACGAATACTACGAATAACGCATTCAAGATCTACCTTCTCGATATAAAGAAAATAACGAGGTGCCATTCGCAACATTCGTATCATTAGTATAATTCGTATATTGGTATATATGCTTACACCTGTTGAACGCATCAAAGAAAAACTCTCCATCACCGACGTTGTTGGTGGGTACATCAAGCTTGAAAAATCAGGGCTCTACTACAAAGCACGTTGTCCCTTTCACAGTGAAAAATCAGCATCGTTTTTTGTGTCCCCAGGGCGCAACAGCTTTCATTGTTTCGGTTGTGGTAAAGGTGGCGACATTTTTACTTTCGTAGAAGAAATCGAAGGCACTGATTTTTCGGAAACACTCAAAATTCTTGCAGAACGCGCACATGTGCCACTGTCTGAATACAAAGGCGTTACCGAACAAGTACAAAAAAATAAACGGCTCTTGGCATTACTTACAGACGCAACTGCATTTTTTGTAGATACACTCCGAGAATCTCCTGAAGTAAGTGCATATTTATTGGGACGAGGACTTACCCAAGATACGATTGATGCATTTCAAATTGGATTTGCGCCAGCGTATGGCAACACCGTATCTGCGAATTTAATTCAAAAAGGGTACACCGATGAAGAATTAAAAGCGACAGGGATGACGGCGATGAGCGACCGAGGTGCGTATGACCGATTTCGCTCGCGCATTATGTTTCCGATTCGTGATACGCAAGGGCGAGTCGTCGCATATTCTGGAAGAATTTTCGGAGACGCGGCAAAAGATACAAATGTCGCCAAATATGTAAACTCTCCAGAGACGACTTTGTATTCAAAATCGAAAATTTTGTTTGGGTATGACATGGCAAAACAGGCACTCATGCGTGAAGATTGTTGTATTGTGGTTGAAGGGCAGATGGACTTAATCATGGCGCATCAGGCAGGGACAAAAAATACGGTTGCCGTTTCAGGAACAGCATTTACGAAAGAGCAACTCGATTTGATACGTCGGTTTACCCAAAATGTCGCACTTTCATTTGATGCCGATAAAGCAGGGGTGCAAGCGGCACGTCGTAGTATCGAACTTGCACTTACAGAAGGTATGGATGTTACGATGATACGCATTGGGCATGGGAAAGATCCAGCGGACCTCATTAAAGAAGATGGAGAATTGTGGCGGACCGCAATAGCAAATCGCATGCACGTCGTAGATTTTTTTCTTGAAAACGTGCTCGCAGAACACGCAGATGAGCGAACAGTGGTAAAACGTATTCGTGATGAAGTGTTGCCGTATGTCGCTCGTGTGCGCAGTCCACTTGAGCGAGGACATTTTATTGCAAAGATTGCTAACAGTGCAGGATTACAAGAAGCTGATATTCGCGATGAAGTTACTCGCATCACCCTCGCTACACCTGCAGTAAAGATAGAAACTGTTAGTAAATCATCTGGAGAATCTCCGCCAGTTATTGATCTTACGGAAGAACGATTGCTCTCGTACTTTTTATTAGGAAAAACGGCGTATCTGGGCAAAGAAGAATATGAGCATGCATGTCGTGAGTATGAGCGGATTACGGGTAAAGATCCAAATATAGTGACCGACGCACTTGATCAGAGCACCCGCGAACGAATGTTATTTATTGCAGAGGCGACATTCGGAGAACATGGAGAACACAAAAAAGAACTCACTGAATTATTGTCACTGTTTGAATCGAAATTATTGAGTAAACGTCTTGAAGAAGCAATGCGAGAACTCCGCAAAGCAGAAGCGAATAAAGATGACACTGGAGTCGCCAATCACTTACAAACTATAGCCACCATTTCAAAGCAACTAGAGACCATTAAAAGTAATCGTTTTTAATACCATATGTCATCAAAAAAATCAAAGCCAAAAGCAAAAAAGAAAAAAGTAGTGAAAAAAAATCCGCCAGCTGGCGGAGCCAAGAAAAAGGTAGCTAAAAAGCCTGCAAAAAAGCAAATTAAAAAAGTAGTGAAAAAAAATCCGCCAGCTGGCGGAGCCAAGAAAAAAGTGGTAAAAAAAGCTGCTCCTAAAAAATCCGCCAGCTGGCGGAGCAAAAAAGGTGGCGACAAAAAACGAGCTACGGTCTCCGAAAAACGAGCAGTGCTTTGGGATAAACTAGCGGGGGATTTGGTGGAGAAAGGGAAGCGCCGTGGCTTCATCACGTATGATGAAATTTTGCGCATGTTTCCAGATATCGAAAGTAACGTGCTTTTCTTGGATGGGCTCTATGATAAATTTCAAACTGCAGGGGTGGATGTGCTCGAAGGTGGTAATTTGCTCGATATCGATGTGCCTGCAAAAGATGATACGAAAGCATTCGGCAAATATGGCACCAAAGATGCAGCGAGTTATGACTCTATCCAGATTTATTTGAAAGAGATTGGACAATTTCCGTTGATCCATGCGCAAGAAGAAAAAGATCTTGCAAAGCGAATTCAAGCAGGTGATATGGAAGCAAAGAATTTGCTCGCGCGTGCAAACCTTCGTCTTGTGGTTTCTATTGCGAAGAAATATGTTGGACGCTCTTCTGATTTGACACTCCTTGATCTTATTCAAGAAGGAAATTTGGGTTTGTTTAAAGCGGTTGAAAAGTTCGACTGGACGAAAGGATTTAAATTCTCAACGTATGCGACGTGGTGGATTCGCCAATCAATCACACGTGCACTCGCAGACCAATCTCGCACGATCCGTATTCCAGTGCACATGGTGGAAACGATTTCAAAATACAAACAAGTGATGCGCCGATTGTCTCAAGATTTGGGTCGTGAACCGCTCGCAGAAGAGATTGCAACAGAAATGGGTATTGAAGTTGAGAAGGTGCACATCATTGAAAGCATCAACCAAGAAACCGTATCACTCGAACAACCAATCGGGGATGATGAAGACAAATCTACTCGTGGAGAATTTATCGCGGATGACAAAATCCTTCGCCCTGACCAAGAATCTTCACGCCGCATATTGCAAGATCAAATCAAAGAAGTGCTTTCCGAACTGTCTCCGAAAGAACGCAAAATTTTGGAACTTCGCTATGGATTGACTGATGGGGTACAGCATACGCTTGAAGAAGTAGGTACTGAATTCGGTGTCACTCGTGAACGTATTCGTCAGATCGAGGCAAAAGTGCATGAGAAATTGCGCAATAATGAGAAAATTTCAAGACTTCGTAACTATTTTGATTAATAACAAAACCCGCCGTACGGCGGGTTTTGTGTTAGTAGGGAATGGATTTTCCTAACTCTGAGACAAATGATTTTTTATTTACCAATAAGTCACATTGGCATACCCAGTGAGGAGTTCCATAATTGGAATTATACAGAGCATACTCAGTATAAGTATTACCGTCCTGATCGTCCATCTTAGTGTCAAAAGCAGGCACAATAACAGTAAATTGATGTCCAATAATATTTTTATTTAAGTAATCTATAAACTTAGGAGTATATGAAGGTCCTAATGTTTCATTTGGAGGAATGAATACTGTTAGTGCAATAGAAAAATCTTTATCAGTTGAGAGAATTTGATTATTTATACCAGTGATTGTTACGTCTTCTCTTTCAGAAACTATTTTTTCGTATGCAGTTTTTGCATCGAGGATTACCGTTTTTAATGCTAGATTATTTGGTGATTGCATGGACGAATCTGATTGTTCGGGGAGGTTTATTTTGTTCAGCTTGTATAACCGTATTTCACGTAACACGATTGGTCCGGCAAAGAAAAATAGAATAAATCCTATACCAATCAAGAAATTTAAACTTAACATCCATAGAGATTTTGAACGCTTCATATCCTTCCACGCAGAAAAGGGTAGTATCAAGGCGAAAAAAATAAAAGCAAACCCTCCGTATGTCATTGAAGGAACATATGTGTCCAATCCGTTCACGAATATACCTACGAAACCCAAAAAAAGCAGAAATATTTGTACGAGAGCTAATCCTATAACTGTCGCTAAGGATTTCCAATTTATTTTTTGGGGAATATTATTTTCCATTTACTTCAATATCTGGTCAATCGCCGCAGTGAGGGATGCAATTGGCATTGCGCCTTCTATCTTGTACATGTCATTACCAACGAGCATGAAGCTGTGTGGGGTGCCGCTGATGCCGATCGCTTGTGCATCAGAGATTGCCTTTGTAATAGTAGGAAGTGTTTCTTTTGCACTCAAGCATGTGTTGAATTTTGCAACATCGACGCCGACCGCTTTTGCCATTTCAGGCAATTTTGCAGCATCCAATCCATCATTTGATGGCGTTGTCTTATAGAGCAAATCAATATAATTCCAAAATGCTGTTTCGCCACCAAGCTTTGCAACGCATTCTGTTGCCGCGGATTCGTTGATTGCTTTTTTGTGCAGACTTTCGATAGGGTAGTGGCGGTAGACCCACGCGATCTTACCATCGTATTTTGTCATGACCGATTGCATGGTTGTATGGAAGACTCGGCAGAATGGACATTCAGTATCAGAATATTCGATAATCGTTACTTTTGGATTTGATGCGCCACGAACGTGATCAGTTGCCGTAACCTCTGGAACGGTGATTTTTGCTTTTGTCGCCAAAATCATATTTGCGTACTTGTCAGCAGTTGGGCCTTTAGTGGTATCAGTTGTCGTTGGATCTGTATTTGTTGTTGCTGGTCGTGCGGGCATTTTTACAAGAAAAATTGCTGCTGCGACAATGACAGCGCCAATAAGAATTGCTTGCGGTGTTGATAATTTCGTATCTTTTGTTGATTCGTGTTCCATGGAATTTTTATTATTTAATAAGTCTGTTCATTATATCACAACATGCAAATATGCGAATTAATGTCTTTTGCTTTTTCCTCTCCTACCTGAGGCTGAAGTTGGGCTGGGACCCAACTTCAGAACCTTTTGAGCTCGAGTCTAGGGGAGCCAAAAGGTGTACTGTTCCTGTAAGGAAAGGTACCGAGTCTTTGTGAGGTGGAGGGGTGGGAGATTGCTAACCCCCTCGCCTCGATGACTCGCCACTCCCCCTATGATAAGGGGGAGATGAACACAAAAGTCTGGATCCCTGGTTCTGTCTCAAAACAGACAGTCCTGGGATGACACAAAAATACTATTCCTATTTTGGTAGTTAGGGTTGCAAATCCGCCAATTTCTGCTATAATTAAGAGATGTCAGCTGGACTTATATTTATATACGTCGTCATATTTCTTGCGATGTATGTTCAGATTTTCTTTCTCCTTACGTTTATTGAGAAACGCAAATCAATCATAGTAAAAAACATACTTGTGCGGCTCGCGCATTTTCCACTTATAAGCATTATTATTCCATGTTGGAATGAAGAGAAGGGTATCGAAAAGACAATCCTTTCTCTGCTTGCACTCGATTATCCAAAAGATAAACTTGATATCTGCATTGTCGATGATGGTTCGACTGATGGTACGTGGGCGATTGTTCAAAAATACATTACGCATCCGTCTATTTGTGCTTTTACCAAAGAAAACGGTGGTAAATTTTCTGCACTTAATCTTGGATTAACAAAAATAAAAGGTGAGTATGTCGCTTGTCTTGATGCTGACTCACGTGTCGAACCGGATGTATTTCAAAAAATGCTTCCGCGATTTACTGACCCTGCCGTGATGGCAGTCATTCCGGCAGCGATACTTGAACATCCTGAGACACTGATTCAACGTGCACAAAAAGTAGAATACACAATGGCAGTCTTTTTCAAAAAAATATTAAGTATTCTTAATGGACTTCATGTTACTCCTGGCACGCTACCGCTCTATCGCAGTGAGGTGTTTGCAAAAATCGGCAATTTCCGTCCCGGTCACCAAGGAGAAGATATGGAGATGGCATTTCGTATGCACGCGGCACGTATGAAGATCGATCAGGTGCATGATGCCGTCGTGTACACAATTCCTCCGCGTACCGTCCGCACGCTCTTTCGTCAGCGCACACGATGGATTTATGCGTTTTTGAATAATCTTATTGACTATCGAAAAATGCTTTTCGGTAGTCATGGAAATTTTTCTTGGTTTACACTTCCGACCAGTATAATTTCTATTGTTGCGGTCATTGGCGTATTCTTTTTCTCGATATACAATATCATTTCGTATATTACTAAAGCTGTCGCACGGGTTCATTTCGGAGGATTTCACCCGACGTATTTTACGCCGAACTTTGATTTGTTTTATTTCGGATCACCAACGATATTCCTCATTGTTTTTGCATACGCACTTGTCTTCTGTTCTATTGGGATTGGCTATTATATGGTTGAAAAACGACTTCCCCTTTCTTACAACTTTATCCTCTTTGTGGTAGTGTACAGTGTTGTAAGTCCATTCTGGATCATGAAGGCGATTTATAAGGTGGCGTTCTCCCGTCAGATGGCGTGGCGTTAATTATCCGATAATTTATTATTTTATGAAATTTGGAAAATATATTCTTGTCTTTGGTATTACTGCAGTCCTTTTTATAAGTGCTTTTATTTTGAGTTCTTTTCTGAATGTGAGAAAAGTAGAAAATCTACGCTTATTGCAAGATTCGCTTTCACTTGACCTTCTCTCTACAGAAGCACGGTTTGCGCTCCTCAAAGAATCTTCTTGTGACTCCGTCAGTGCAGAAACACTTCTTTCACAGGAGCTTGGTACTCTTGGTGAACGAGTGGCTTATATGGAAAATCAGTTAGGTTCTGAAAATAATGATGTTATTCAGCTTAAAAAGTATTACACATTACTTGAATCAAAAGAATATTTATTGATTCAAGAACTTTCCAAAAAGTGTAAGCATATTTTGCAACCGATATTGTATTTTTATAACAACGAAGAATGTGATGATTGTACAAAGCAATCGTATGCGCTTTCTGGTTTGGTAGAAAAATTTCCGAATCTCAGAGTGTATACGTTTGATGTAAGTTTGGATTCACCTATTGTACGTACACTCAAGCAAATGTTTCGAGTGGATACCACTCCGACAATCGTCTTTTCTGGCGTAACTTATGAAGGATTTCAGAGTTTAGAAGATTTCACAAAACTACTTCCTGAACTTGCAAAAGAAAAAGCAAAACAAGAAGCTGCGGTGAAAACAACAACAAAAACTCAATAGAAGACCTAATCTTTAGAAATGATAGCGAGGAGTTTTTATTGGTTAGTAAATTGAATGTAAATAAGTTAGAATTTAACTATCATGAAATACAATAAAGGTTTCGTAGCACTTGTGGTTTTACTAAGTATACTCGGAGTTTTGACGGTCGGCGGAGTAGTGTACTTTGCGGGAAAAAGTTCTACTCCGAAAAATGAAGTAGTAGATAATTTAAATTATACTCCGCCAACTACAAATAATAATTCTTTCGCTCAAACTCCTCCAGCAACTCAACAACCTCAATCATCTGCAACAACGTCTTTTAATTGTTCAACAAATTTCAAAAAATTACTTCAAATAACTTCACCAAACGGAGGAGAATCGTATCATCTTGGAGATACAATTCACGTTCAATTTAAATCATGTGCTTCGATGCCGCTGCAAAATTTTGAAGGGATAGCAATTGAGAGGTATGATTTGCAAGGCAATTATCCTTCGAATATTACATCTGGCGGACCGAATGGGATTAAAATAAATCTTTCTTACAATAATTCCAATAATAATTACCTATCAAACTATCAAGAGCAACATGTTGGTAATGGTTATAATGGTAGTTTTGATGTTAAAATTCCTTCAAGTGGCAATATGCAAAGTGATGCGTATGAGTTTATAAATGGTCAAAGTGTTCTTGTTCAACCAACATATGTTGGAAATTCTAATATAAAATATAAATTTTATTTAGAGGGAGGCATGAGTGAAACATTTGATTCATCTGATAATAGTGACGACTATTTCATGATACTACCGTAAATAATTCATATAGATTAAACACAAAAGCCCCTAAATGGGGCTTTTGTATGTTTCGGGAGCCGCCTCCCAGACTCGAACTGGGGACCCTCACTTTACAAAAGTGTAGCTCTACCAACTGAGCTAAGGCGGCGATTTTTGACCCACAAAAATCGTGTCGGAAAGTTTTTTTACGCGAAGCGTGAAAAAATTTCCGGCCATAATTTTGACCCACAAAATTCGGTTCAGAAAGTTTTTTTACGCGAAGCGTGAAAAAATTTCTGAACACGATATTTCACCACTAAGGCTTCTTAAAGTCACCCTAAGGTCTCCCTACTATACCAAAAATCTACTTGATGTCCAGCGTATCGTCGATGCGGTGCGCCCCGGCGTCTTGTTTGCTGTTTTTCATCGATTCCATAAACGCCGACGCCTCCACATCCTTCGACTGTTTGATATGTGCCTTATCACCAATCAAATAGGCAATTTCAGGATATCTATTGCGAATATATTTGTTTACTTTATGGACAAGTGCTATCCATTTTTTTGCCAAAAAGATAACAAACTTGCTTGCATGATGTTTGATGATTACGTGACCATGTTTTGTCATGGTGCGCGCTTGATGCAACACCCAATGATCTTTGTCGCCATAATCCTCATGGCGCAACACGTGCGCACGATATTCGCGCACCTGTGTCGTCTTGTAGAGGATGAATATGATGTTACCCAAGAGGAGGGCGACAAAGATGATAATGAGTATGTACATAAGATTAGTTTACAACAAAAAGGCGGGTTTAGATAAGACTGAGTGGTTTGTATGCAACAAGGGACGCTCCATTTTTCTTTAGATATGCATCAATCGTGAGACTTGGATCTTTGATGAACATCTGGTCAACGAGTGTTTGTTCTTTGAAATAGGTGTTCAATTTTCCTTCGAGCATCTTTGCTTGAATATCCGCAGGCTTGCCGGACGCAGCAACTTCTTCTTTAAAGAGTTCTTCCGCTTTTGCACGAGCATCTGCGGGGACATCAGCACCTGTGACGAATGCAGGCTTCATTGCTGAGCCGTGCATCGCGACATCTTTTGCAAGTTCCGGAGTTCCCGCAGAGAGGGCAACAATCGCACCTGCTTTCTGATTGTGGATGTAGCCACCAACAACTGGACCTTCGACAATCGTAATAGTGCCGAGTTGGATATTTTCACCAATCTTCTGTACGAGCTCACTGACAGACGTTACTGCTTGGTCGCGAGCTGCTTGTTCGCCACTTGCGAGCGCGATATCCGCAATCTTATTTGCAAGCGCGATAAATTCATCATTCTTTGCAACGAAGTCTGTTTCGCAGTTAAGCACTACGGCTACTGCTTTGCCTTCTGCTTGTTTGAACGCAATGATGCCGTCTTGTGCGCTGCGGTCTGATTTCTTTGCTGCGATGTCGCCTGATTTCTTTTTCAAGATGATCGTTGCTTTTTCCATGTCGCCGCCGGCTTCTTCGAGGGCTTTTCGGCATTGCATAATAGAAACGCCAGTTTGGTCGCGGAGCTCTTTAACTTGATCGATTGATATTGTTGACATAATGAACAGATTTAATTAAAAGTTTCTAATATTAAATTGAGAACGCATCTTTGAACGCTGACAAGAAAAACGCAATGCTTTTCTGTGCGCCATCGTTACCAACGATAGGGTATTCGATAGTACTCATATCGCAGTCGGTGTTGCCGAGGGCAATAACCGGAATGTGCATCTTGTGTGCTTCAGTAACGGCGATGTGTTCTTTGCGAGGATCAATAACAAGCATTGCTGCTGGCGGCTTCTTCATTGAAACGATACCAGAGAAATTCCGCTCCATGTCTTCCATTTCTTTGTCGATGAGGAGACGTTCTTTCTTGGTGTACATATCGAATTCATTCTTTTCTTTCTTTGATCGATAGTCTTCGAGCTTTGATACGCGCTTCTTGATTTCCGGACCATTGGTCAAAAGACCGCCAACCCATCGTTCTGCAACGTAAGGTTGTGCGAGTGCCATAGCTGCATCGCGAACTTGGTTGCGCGCTTCAGGCTTGGTACCAACAAAAAGCACGGCTTTGCCGGCTGTTGCCAATTCCTTCAAAAACGCACAAGCCTTTTCGAGCTGGTCGTTTGTCTTATCAAGGTCAATAATGTCGACTTTATTCTTGGTCGTAAAGATGTGTTTCGCAACACTAGGATGGCGGCGAGTCTTGGTATAGCCCAAGTGTGCGCCTGCCTCAAACATAGGTTCAATGTGTGTAGACATGTAAATATGTGATTAGATTAGTAAGACAAGCTTCTAGTTTTTAGGGGTTAGCTTTTAGTGCCACTCCGTACTCGTCTAGGCTTGTTTGTCTAGAAGCTAAAAGCTAGCCACTAAACACTGTTTTAATCCGTTGGTAGGGCATTCCAGCCCATCCGGAGGGTTTGGCTTACGCCAAACCCTCCGGATAAAAGGTGCTTTTCCTCTCGTTTAGATTAAAAAAGCCCCTTCACGGAACAGTCAAAATATAGCAGAAAATAGGGGAAATGGGAAGGATTGACAAAACAGGTAAAATAAAGCACTATTTACAAAAATCAAAAACTTAATAGTTATGAAACTACAAAAATTTCCAACAATCCCACAACCGCCTCAGCCGTTACTTGATGAATTGGTAGAAGATGCAAAAAATAAGCAAAACCTTGAAAATTGGGTAAAAATAATCGAACGGCCGTTTCTTTTGTTTATAAGAGCAACAGCAAAAAGGATGCAACATTTTGAAATATTACGACTACAAATACAGCACGATCCAATACCAAGAGAAATGGAAGAGGTTCATGTTGGACACAGGATAAAAACAGATGATTTATTATATGTTCGTTTCCCAATAACCGTTGATTCATTTTTTGGAAACGAGAAGTCACCAGATTGTTTTGGGTATATGAATTTATCTGTGAAAGATAAAGCTCTTATTTTTATAATGCCAATTGATAAGCATAAAAATGAAAAAGCTTTTTATGGGGAAATTCCTGAAATGGGGGCTCATGGTACATGGGAAGAAATAATAACTATCTACCTAAAATACATTGAATCTCTTATTACACTTATTCCCGCCGCTGAATGATTTTTATTGAAGCCTTTCCTAAACAGGGAGGGCTTTTTTTATTAGCATTTTTAGAGTAGTATGAAGGACATGAAGCAATCTCAATTGTTCACCAAGACCCAAAAAGAAAGCCCTGCGGACGAGATATCCAAGAACGCAGAACTCCTTATAAAAGGAGGTTTTATTCATAAAGAAATGGCCGGCGTGTACTCGTTTTTGCCACTCGGACTTCGGGTGATAAACAAGATAGAAACTATCATCAGAGAAGAAATGAATCAGATTGGTGGTGTGGAAATGAGAACCACGGCATTTCAAAATAAAGAAGTATGGGAGAAATCAAATCGATGGGATGACGAGGTTGTCGATGTATGGTTTAAAACAGCATTAAAAAATGGCGGAGAGATTGGCTTGTCATTTACGAATGAAGAAGCGTATGCGAACATGTTGAAACAATACATACAATCGTATAAAGATTTGCCGATGTATCCGTATGACTTCAAAACTATTTTTAGAAATGAGACGAGAAGCAAATCAGGTATTATGCGCGGACGAGAATTTTACTGGAAAGCACTGTATTCTTTTTCAAAAGACAATGCGGAGCATGCTGCATTTTACGAAAAAGCAAAAGAAGCATATAAAAAAATATTTAAACGAGCTGGCATTGGTCATTTGACGTATACAACATTTGCATCCGGTGGTAGTTTTTCAAAATTCTCACACGAATTTCAGACAGTGAGCGGCGCAGGTGAGGATACTATCTATGTAGATGAAGCAAAAGGAATTGCAATTAATAAAGAAGTATACAACGATGAGGTTCTTGCGGACCTCGGCGTGGATAAAGCAAATGTAGTTGAACAGCGAGCTATTGAAGTGGGAAATATTTTCTCGCTTGGTACCAAATTTTCAACACCATTTAATCTAACCTATAAAAATGAAACGGGTGATGATGTGGAAGTTGTTATGGGTAGCTACGGTATCGGACTTGGAAGACTTATGGGTACGATTGTCGAAGTGTTATCTGACGACAAAGGCATCATCTGGCCAGAATCTGTCGCACCATTTAAAGTGCACATGCTCGCACTTGGCGAATCGGAGAATGTAAAAGAAAAAGCAAACGAACTGTATGAATTGCTTTCGAAGAAAAATATAGAAGTGTTGTTCGATGATCGCGCAGGGGTCATGGCTGGCGAGAAATTTGCAGACGCGGATCTGCTCGGTATGCCATATCGCGTGGTTGTGTCTGAGCGTTCGCTCAAAGATGGCGGCTACGAAATTAAGAAACGGACAGAGGACAAGGGGAAGATCGTGACAGAACAAGAATTATTAAGCATGTTAGAAAATTAAGTGTGTCATCCTGAACTTGATTCAGGATCCAGGCTCGTCCGAAATTAGCCTGGGTTCCGGATCGCGCTCGGTGACTCGCTTGTCTGGAATGACACAAATTATTTTATGTTCAGCAAACTCTACACATTATTCTCAAATGACATCGGTATCGATTTGGGTACCGCAAATACGCTCGTGTACCTCAAGGGTCACGGCATTGTTATCAATGAACCATCAGTGGTAGCGCTCAACACAAAAACAGGACAAATTGTTGCGGTAGGTACTGAGGCAAAAGATATGTTGGGCCGTACGCCAGGACATATTCGCGCAGTGCGCCCACTTGTTGATGGGGTGATTTCTGATTTCGAAGTCACGGAAGAAATGCTCGCATATTTTATCGGTAAAACAGAAAAGCTTTCGAAGAAATTTTTTAAACCACGCGTGGTAGTCGGGGTGCCGTCCGGCATTACGAACGTCGAAGCGCGTGCTGTGTATGATGCAGCAAAATCCGCAGGCGCGCGCGATGTCTATATTATCGAAGAGCCAATGGCTGCCGCTGTTGGTATCCGATTGCCGGTCAAAGATCCTGTCGGTTCGATGCTTGTTGATATTGGCGGAGGGACGACAGATATTGCAGTGATCTCACTCGGTGGTATTGTGCGCTCAAAAAATTTGAAAATCGCCGGCGATAAATTAAACAACGATATTATTTCGTATTTGCGCGATGAATTTAAATTATTAATCGGTGAAAAAACTGCAGAACATATCAAAATAACATTGGGGACAGTGCTTGAAGGTGAACCAAAAGAAATTCCTGTACGCGGACGTGATTTGGTCACCGGACTGCCAAAAGAAGTAATCATCACTGATTCTGATATTCGCGAAGCGATTGGTGGTTCTATTGCAAACTTGATTGACGGTATCAAAGAAGTATTGGAAACCACGCCACCGGAAATATTATCCGATGTCATGCAACGTGGCATTGTGCTTGTCGGCGGCGGCGCGCTTATTCATGGACTTGATAGTCTCTTACAAGCAATGCTCAAAATTCCTATTTACATAGCGGAAGATCCACTCTCTGCAGTTGCGCGTGGTACCGGCGTGGTGCTTGATGATGTGCTTTATTATCGTGATGTATTAGTAAATATTGCAACCAATGAATTACCTCCACGATAAAGCACGACGAAGTAAACGGATAAAGTATCTAATAGGTATTTTTGGTGTGCTGATTGTTGCTTTATTGTTTACACCCAAAATCGTTGCGCGTATTGCGCCGACAGGACATACATTACTTGGCAGATTATTTCACTTCAAACAAAATGTTGCATTTGATGCCGATGATATGTTGCTTTCAAAACAAAAGCTGATTATAAAAAATAAAGATTTACAAGAACGAGTTGCAACACTCACCGCACAAATAGAACAAGATAAAATAACTGCTGCACAAGAGATAAAGATACAAGAAGAATTGGCACAGGCACCGGAAAAGAAATTCGTCGTTGCAGGAGTTTTGGCGACACCTACGGCGTCGCCCTATGACACGCTCGTCATCGATGTTGGCGAGAATGTCGGCATCAAACGGGGGATGCGGGTGTTTGCGCATGTGGTCATTCCCATTGGTTATGTGAGCGATGTGTATGCAAAAACGAGTAATGTCATTTTATATTCGACTCCCGGTGAACACACAGAAGCAATGTTGTCGTCTATAGAACTACGCACCGAACTCATTGGCCGTGGCGGCGGCAATTTTGAAGCACATGTGCCGATTGATGTGCCAATAACAAACGGCGAGCAAGCAGTGGTACCAGGACTTGCCGGACAAATTTTGGCAGTCGTAGGGGACACCTCTCGCAATCCTCGCGATCCATTTCAAAAAGTATTATTGGTAAGCCCTGCAAATGCGCAAAATTTATCGTGGGTGTATTTAGAGAAAGAATAATAAAAAGCCCGTCGCATAATTTGCAACAGGCTTTACCAAAACTCAATAATTTTTATAGTTCAACTGAAAATCCACCGCGTCTGTTTTTTGTTGAGTAGTACGCATTTACTCTTGTGTAAGGGATTGATACTTGTGAATTTAAATTAATCGGGTAAGGAACTTTAATGAAAGATTCCTTAATTGAGAAACTTAAATTCCATGATTGTCCACTACCATCTTCTGCACCTATCGTGTGGATGATAACTTCGGCTTTCATTTTTTTGCCGTTGTTGTCAATTTCAATTGATGCCTTTCTACCCTCATTAAAGAGGCGTAATGCGTCGAACAGTTCTTCTCTTGAAGGACCGCTCGTAATGTCGATTTGTTTTTTCATCGTCCGATGATTTTGTTTTGAATGTTCTAAGCTGAAACGGAGGTCAGAACGTGCTCCGGAGCCTTACGGCTATCTCTCAGTCCTGAAAGATCTGCTTACATAGTATCATATTTGCTATGAAAAGTCAAGTCTCAAAAACGCCTTATTCTAGTGTATATTGAAGCCATCTTGAAATCTTTTAATTTCCACATCGAAAAAGAATTAGACGGTACCATGGCACGCGCGGGGAAAATTACTACGCCGCATGGTGATATTTTGACGCCTGCATTTGTACCTGTTGGGACAAAAGCAACGGTCAAAGGCGTGACACCAGAAGAACTTGAAGCCGTTGGCGCGCAAGTTGTCCTCGCAAATACGTACCATTTATATTTACAACCAGGTGATGAACTCGTGCGCGATATGGGCGGCCTTTCGAAATTTATGCACTGGCAAGGACCGACGATGACCGATTCTGGCGGCTTCCAAGTATTTTCTCTTGGTGCTGCATATGGCAAAGAACTTTCAAAAGTAACCAAAATTACTGATCCAGAATATTTAATTCCAGAGCGTTCTATGGATCCTGAAGCTGCACCGCTCGCAAAAATTGGTGCAGACGGCGTTGTCTTCAAATCGCATCTGGATGGTTCGGTGCATTATTTTTCTCCGGAGCGATCCATTGAGATCCAACACAATATCGGCGCGGATATTATTTTTGCATTTGATGAATGTACGTCACCGGCGCATGATAGAAAATATCAAGAAGAAGCGTTGGGTCGCACTCATCGCTGGGCGAAAAAAGGATTGGATTATCATCACTCGAAAGATAATGCGCATTATCAAGCGCTCTTCGGCGTCATCCAAGGTGGACGTGACGAAGAACTTCGAAAACGATCCGCCAAAGAAATTTCCGACATGAAATCAGAAAGCGGCAAGGAATTCGATGGATTCGGCATCGGTGGCAGTTTTGCAAAAGAAGACATGGCAACAGCCGTGAAGTGGTGCAATGAAATTTTACCGAAAGATAAACCAAGACACTTGCTCGGTATCGGCGAACCGGAAGATTTATTTATGGGTGTTGAACAAGGCGTTGATCTTTTTGACTGTGTTGGGCCAACACGCATCGGTCGCAACGGACAAGCGATTACGCATATAGGGAAATTAAACATGATGAATGCAGAATTTGTTACTGATCATGCGCCGCTTGATAGCGAGTGCGGATGTTCGGTATGTAAAAATTATACCCGCGCATACATCTCGCATCTGTTTCGTGCAAAAGAAATGTTGGGTTCAATGCTTGTCACGCAACACAATTTATATTTCACCCTTCATCTTGTTTCCAAGATGCGCGAGAAAATTTTAAACGGCACATTTTTAGAATTTAAAGAATCATTTTTAAAAACATACAATGCAAAAGCGTAAGCAAAAAATACTTGTAACGGGTGGCGCAGGATATATCGGCTCACATACAATTGTTGAACTTCTTGATGCAGGATATGACGTCGTTTCAATCGATAATTTTTCAAATTCCACTAAAGATACATTTACGCGTATCAAGAAAATTACTGGCGTGGTTGTGCCTAATTATGTAGGTGACGTAGCGGGTGTTGCATTGCTCGAACGAGTTTTTAAAAAAGAAAAATATATCGACGGCATCATTCATTTTGCCGCACTCAAATCTGTGCCGGAATCTGTCGCTGATCCAATTCGTTATTATAAAAACAATATAGGCTCATTACTCTCTGTTATTTCTTTTGTAAAAAAACACAACATTACGCAGTTTGTATTTTCTTCTTCTGCTGCGGTGTATGGTGATATTACAAAATTACCGGTCAATGAAAAAACACCACTTGCACCGCCTGCATCGCCGTACGGTGCTACCAAAGTAATGGGAGAAATGATATTACAAGATGTTGCTCGCGCAGTTCCAGAATTAAAAATAGCGATGCTCCGTTATTTTAATCCTATCGGCGCACACACAAGCGGGATGCTTGGCGAATTACCATTAGGTGTTCCCGCGAATCTTGCACCGGTTATTATCGAAGCAGCGAGTGGTGTGAGAAAAAGTGTACAAGTATTTGGTGATAATTATAAAACGCGCGACGGTACCTGTATCCGCGATTATATTCATGTGTCCGACATTGCACGCGCACATGCCCTAGCATTTCGATTTTTACAAAAGCAAAAAAGTTGCTGTGAGGTTTTTAATCTTGGTTCAGGTCGTGGAGTGACCGTACTCGAACTTATTCAGGCCTTTGAAAAAGTAACTGAGATAGTTGTGCCAGTGACTATCGGCAAACGCCGAGCAGGGGATATGGCAGCAATCTACTCGGACTGTCGCAAGGCAAAAAAAATGCTCGGCTGGATGCCGCGATTTTCTATACAAGAAGCAATGCAAAGTGCATGGCAGTGGCACCTTAATCTGGTAAATAATAAACATCCGAAAAGACCTCTAAAATAAGGGGATATTGGAGGTGTTGACAAAAAAGACAGGATATGATAGTATACTAGGTAGAGCTGAGGGCATAATTCCAGTTCACTTAAACCACTTTGATATGGTTATACAAGTCACGCGATAGCGTAGTTTGATATGATTCAACTACGCCTCCTCTAAACCCACTGTTAAGTGGACCCTCGTCACTGGGTAAGTGTGATACGGGCTATTACAGCCTCAAGTAAGTTGATGGAAATGATCCATCACAAAAATTTCAAGCCCCTCGATAGCAATATCGAGGGGCTTTTTTTATTCCAAAATTTAGCGTACAGTAATTTGGTAATGGCTAAAAGTTTATTTAATTTACAAAGTGAATACAAGCCAGCGGGCGATCAGCCGGAGGCAATTAAACAACTCACGGAGGGTGTAAAAAAAGGTCTGCACAAGCAGACGCTTCTTGGCGCTACCGGTACCGGTAAGACATTTACCATGGCGAATGTGATTGCAAATATCGGCAAGCCGACACTTGTTATCGCGCACAACAAAACCCTCGCGGCACAGCTCGCGCAGGAATTTCGCGCATTTTTCCCCGATAATGCGGTGCACTATTTTGTTTCTTATTATGATTATTATCAGCCGGAAGCGTACATGCCGGTGACGGATACGTATATTGAAAAAGATGCGCAGATCAACAAAGAAATTGATCGACTTCGTCACGCAAGCACACAATCACTTCTTTCTCGCAAAGATGTGATCATTGTCGCATCCGTTTCTTGTATTTATGGGTTGGGTAGTCCTGCAGAATACGAACGCGTGAATTTTAAAATAAATATTGGTGACAAACTTTCTCGCACTGATATCATGAAGCACTTGATTGCAATCCATTACAATCGCACAACAGCGGACCTTGAGCCGGCGACATTTCGCGTGGTTGGTACGCGTGTGGATGTAATGCCGGTTGCGGATACGTACATGTACCAAATTGAGACACTTGGAGGTGCAGTATCACGTATCATAAAAGTGGATCCGATCACCTCGCAAATTCTTTCGGAAGAGCAAACTATTTTTATTTTTCCTGCGAAACATTTTATTACGAAAAAAGAGGAGATTGATCGCGCAGTAAAAGATATTAAAGATGAACTCACCGCGCAATTAAAACATTTTGAAAAAGAAGGGAAGTTGCTCGAAGGTGAACGCATCAAACGTCGTACCAATTATGATTTGGCAATGATTAAAGAAGTCGGGTATTGTAATGGTATCGAAAACTACTCGCGACATCTCTCCGGCAAAGCAGTTGGTGAAGCACCTGATACATTACTTTCGTACTTTCCGGAAGGATTCCTTACCTTCATTGATGAATCGCATGTAACACTACCGCAACTCACCGGCATGTATGCAGGTGATGCATCGCGCAAGAGTACGCTTGTTGAATTCGGCTTCCGATTGCCGTCCGCAAAAGATAATCGTCCGCTCAAATATCCTGAATTTGAAAAAAATATAAACCAAGTGGTCTATGTATCTGCGACCCCAGGCAAAATCGAACATGCAGAAAGTGATCAGATTGTTGAGCAAATTATTCGTCCAACAGGTCTTATTGATCCGCAAGTAGATGTGCGGCCGATCATGGAGAATGGCGAGTATAAAGGTCAAGTGCAAGATTTTATCCGAGAAACAGAAGCGACGATTGCGCACGGTGGACGTGTACTTGCGACAACGCTCACCAAACGCATGGCAGAAGATTTGGCAACATATTTAAAAGAGCGAAAAATAAAAGCAGAATATTTGCACAGTGAAATTAAAACAATTGATCGCATTCGTATTCTCACGCAATTCCGACGTGGTGAATTTGATTGTTTGGTCGGGGTGAACTTGCTCCGCGAAGGGTTGGACTTGCCGGAAGTAGAACTCATCGGTATTTTGGATGCGGACAAAGAAGGATTTCTACGCTCGGATACGGCGCTCATTCAGACGATTGGCCGTGCCGCTCGCAATGTGTTTGGACGGGTTATTTTGTATGCAGATAGAGTGACGGGTTCGATGGAACGTGCGCTTGAAGAAACAAATCGTCGCAGAGCGAAACAAGTTGCGTATAATACAAAACACGGTATTACCCCGCAGACGATTATCAAGCAGATCAAAGATATTGCATCCGAGCTTGAAAGCGACCATGAAAAAGCAGTGAATGCAGAACTCTCGACCGACTTGGCGATTTTCTCAAAATTGGGTGCAGACGGCAAAACAAAACCATTACAAAAGTTAATCAAATTGAAAGAAAAAGAAATGGCGAGTGCAGTGAAAGAATTAGACTTCGAGACCGCCGCAATCCTTCGAGATGAAATAAAATTCTTGAACGCTAAAATTAGCAGAGAAGAAGAATAATATAAAATAAAAAAAGCGCTGCCCGAAGGGCAGTGCTTTTTGTTATAGGGCTTTCTTTTTTCGAGGCGCTCGTTTTCGTTTTGCTTTCGGTTTTTCTTCAGTCGCTGGTGTTTGATCAATTATTTTTCTTGGTCGCAGTGGAGAAATTTTGGGTTCTTTTCGTGTAATCCATCTATCGACACTGTAAGCACCAGCCCCTGTTACAAAGAGTACAGAGAGAATGCCGAAGAGTGTGACATGCGAATATACGTCTTCGCGGAATATGAAGAAAGTTACAGAAATAACCATAAATGCAACCGCAGAAGTAAGTCGTGTGCGAAAACCAATAATGAAAAAGATACCAAGTATGAGTTCGACGATACCGGTACTGATAACCCACATTGCTGGTGAGATGTGAATGATAGTAGTAAGAGAGTATTGAGTGACGACAAGTTCTGAAAGGTGTGGGTTTAATAATTTTTCATAGAGGGCAAGAAAAATAAGTGAACCACCAAGCCCTAATCGTAAGATAAGAGGTATATATTTCTTGAATTCCTTAAGAGCAATTTTAGGGAAAAGAAGAATATCATCAAGACCTGGACGAGGATTGTCGAGAATAATCATCGCAAGTGCCGCTGCTGCAAATTCAAGGTTGCCAAGCATATAAAAATCTCGAGTGAATGCAAAGAGATATAACGTAAATGCAGTAATTGCCGCAGGAACAAGTAAAAATCCTGCAAGCATGAGGAATCCAAGCATGATTTGAAGGAATGAAAAAATTGCGTAGCCACCCAAGAGAGGTGAAATCAGTACATTGTGAATACCGCTGCCGATGAGTGCGATACCGAGCGCAAGGCGAAGTATCCATGGCACAAATTCATAATATGAAGTAAGTGTGAATCTGATATCCCGCATGTAGGTGCCAATGAATAGATTTTTATGGGCAAAGTAATACAAAAGACCAACAACAAGGATTGTCGTAAATATAATTACAAGATTTGTTGGTTGTGCGAGTGCTTGTAAAAGATACAGTGCATCAGGCCCTTTGTGTAACAACATGTCGTCACGCGAAACAACATACCCAACATGGGCACGTGCAAGGAGTGGTGCAAAAAAAGAAATAACCGCAAGAACAAGAAATTGCATATATACATATATAGTAGCGTATTTTTTTCTAAAATGAACGAAGTTATTCACAAAAATAAAAAAAGCCGCAGAATTTTTCTGCGGCTTTGATGACATGTTACTTTTCAATTACTTGCACTGAGTCTTTTTTAGGAAGATAGCAAATCGTGAACACTTTCATCTGATGAGGTTTTAAAAGAGGTTTTCCACCCATTGTTGTTATTGATGCAGTTACTAAAATGGTGCCACACAAGCTCATTGGTATTTTATTCAGCGTCCAAGTAACTTGTTTAGGCATAGAAGAATCAGGTTTAATTATTTCCGAATAGAAAGTACACGGTTGGAATAGTGCACTATCGCATACTGTTACCGTAAGGATAACAGGGAGCTTAAAGGCATCATCACAATAGAGATAGTTGTACCCGATTGTCATAACGCCATCTTTAACAACGGGGAAGTGGTCCATATCAAGTACAATTTGCGGTTCGTATGACTCAAAATCGCTAAATGATTGAGCGTTACCGTTAACAGTAACACCGAGACAAAGTATGAGCAGTAAGTATTTCATTGTGGGGTTTTTCTGAACAATACCTACGAAAATATGTTTTGTCAATGTTGCGCCTTGTGCTACAATACACGAGTAATTAAATAGATAGCTACCCCTATAGGCAACGACAGGGGCGCGTTCGCGTATATACCAATGAAAAAATCTAAAGAAAACAATTTTGATTCAGGCCCCAGTATGAAATTTTTTAAATAATGGAGTGTTGGGATAATCTTACAAATATTCAAACAAAATTAATTTTATTAAAATGAAAAAACAAAGTGAAAATTCATACGGGGCGGGCAAAATAGTCATCAAAGGTGCTCGTACGCACAATCTGAAAAATATCAGTCTTGAAATGCCACGCAATAAAATGATTGCGGTTACGGGTGTTTCGGGTTCTGGAAAATCATCACTCGCATTTGATACGATATTTGCGGAAGGACAGCGACGTTATGTCGAAAGTCTTTCGGCGTATGCGCGACAATTTTTGAATCAAATGCCAAAACCAGAAGTAGATGAGATCTCTGGTCTTTCACCGGCGATTTCCATCGATCAAAAATCTCGCTCCAACAATCCTCGCTCGACGGTGGCGACGATTACGGAAATGTATGATTACCTCCGTGTGCTCTATGCGCGTATCGGCCGACCACATTGCCCAGAGTGTGGTGATGAAATCAAGAAATTGTCTCATGAAGAAATTTTAAATTTTGCGTATGACAAAATAAAAGTATACGAAAAACAATCAGGCGGGAAGAAAAAAGTGCTCGGCGTTGAGTGGAATGATCTTGAAGTACTTGTCCTTGCGCCGGTGGTACGCGGACGAAAAGGTGAATACTATCAATTACTCTACGATTTACTCGGTAAAGGATTCGCACAAATTCGGCTTGATGGTGCATTTAAAAATTTGCGCGACCGTGTCGAACTTTCAAAAAATAAGGCACACAGTATCGACGCAGTGGTTGATCGATTTGCACTTCATGAATTTAAAGACTCGCCAGATGATGCGCGCATGCGCATCGCAGAAGCCATCGAACGTGCGCTTGTAGAATCAGACGGCTTAGTTATTGTAAAAATCGGCGAAGAAGAATCATTACTCTCCTCAAAATTCGCATGTCCGCGTGATGGATTTTCTTTTCCAGAAATTGAACCACGGTTGTTCTCGTTCAATTCGCCATATGGCGCATGTCCGGATTGTAATGGTTTGGGTACAAAATATTTTGGTGGCCTTGATGAATGTGATACATGTCATGGTGCGCGATTGCGTACGGAAGCAATGCATGTGTATTTGGGTGATAAAAAAGTGAATATTGTTGATCTCACAAATCTCTCTGTTGACCATGCCGGTGACTTTTTCATTGAGCTCAAATTGACTGCGCAAGAAAAAGAAATTTCAAAAGTCGTGATTAAAGAAATCGAAGCGCGACTCGAATTTTTGATGAATGTCGGACTTGATTATCTAGCGCTCAATCGTAAAGCGAGCACACTTTCTGGTGGTGAAGCACAGCGTATTCGACTTGCGTCACAGTTAGGCTCACGGCTTGTGGGTGCGATGTACGTGCTCGATGAACCGACTATTGGGCTCCATCAGCGCGATAATGAACGCTTGATTTCTACTCTCGAAAATCTTCGCGATTTAGGTAATACGATTATTGTCGTCGAACACGATGAAGATACGATGTTTGCATCTGACTATATTGTGGACATTGGGCCAAAAGCTGGGGTACATGGTGGGGAAGTTATTGTATCTGGATGGCTTCAAGAATTATTGGATGCAAAAACAAATAGTTCAAAATCTCGTACGCTTGCGTATTTGCGCGGTGAAGCAAATATTCCTGTTCCAGAAAAACGGAGAGACAATGAAAAAGGCATATTGCGAATTGCTGGTGGAAAAATATTTAATATTACGAATCTCAATGTTGAAATTCCGCTTGGACGAATGATTTCGATTACCGGCGTGTCTGGTTCTGGGAAATCGTCGTTCATGTATGAAATTTTGTACAAAAACTTGCAAGCACGCTATGAACGCGCATATCGGACGGCGACTATATTTAACTGTACAAGCTTTACCGGCACCGAATATTTGTCACGCGCTATTTTGATTGATCAATCACCAATCGGGCGTACACCTCGTTCAAATATCGCGACCTATACGGGTAGCTTTACGCATATCCGCGATCTTTTTGCGACAACAGACGAAGCGCGACTTCGCGGATGGAAGGCAAATCGATTTTCATTTAACGTGAAAGGAGGACGCTGTGAAGCATGTGAAGGAAATGGTGAAATTGCAGTTGAAATGCACTTTTTACCAACGGTGTATGTGATGTGTGATGTCTGTAATGGTAAACGTTTTGCGAAAGAGACACTCACGGTCAAATACAAAAAGAAAAATATTTATGAAGTGTTGAAGATGACCGTTGAAGAAGCGCTCACGTTTTTCGAAGATATTCCTACGGTCTATGACCGATTGAATACATTGAACGAGGTTGGACTTGGGTATGTGGAGCTCGGACAATCTGCAACGACACTTTCTGGTGGAGAAGCACAACGCGTCAAAATTTCTTCGGAGCTTTATCGTCCGCATTTGGAAAAGACAATTTATTTACTTGATGAACCGACGGTGGGACTCCATTATGATGATGTTGCGAAATTGCTCGATGTCTTGAACAAACTTATTGCGAAAGGGAACACCGTCGTACTCATTGAACACAACATGGATATTATTAAATGTTCTGATTATATTATCGACATTGGTCCTGAAGGTGGTGTTGGTGGCGGACAGATTGTGGCAAAAGGAACACCGGAAGAAGTAGCTAACTCACCAAAGTCGTATACCGGCAAGTACTTAAAGAAAGTGTTGAAACGGAAATAAACCCGAACACTCATTTTGATATAGTGTTTTTGTTGCAAAAATAAATTTACTTCTTTAATATAAAGTTTTGTTTATCAAATAGCTTTTATAGTAATTTGTAGAAAACACCAATTGCAACCATATCAAAATGAGTGTGCGGGTAAAAAATACACCTGTTCGATTTTGTCGAACAGGTGTAGTGGTTCTTTATACGGCAACTAATTTTTCTGCGTATGTGTTTTCAATCAAAAACTTTTTTAAACTCGCAAGTTTGTTTGAGAGTTCTGTGAGGTCATCTTTTTCTGCGACAGAGAGTCCGTGAATTATTTTTCTATGCGGTAATCCAGTGTCTTTAACCATGGCAGTTACTTCATAGGTCCCATTTTGGTTTGATTTTAGTACCACCATGTTTTTATAGGTAGTGTCGCCATTGGAGGGATCTTTTCGGGTGAATTGCTCGCTATAAAAAGTAATTTTTTCTATCACCCCATCTTTTTTTGAAATCCAGCAGTATGGTGTTTTTAATGATGGAGATGGAGGGTTTTCTTGCCTATCAGTGATACCAGTAAATCCTGTTATTGGATTAATCAAGCTTTCTTCTATAGACATGTTGAAGTCTTTCTTCTCTCGTCCGATTGCAGAGGTTAAGTTGTAGAGGTTCATATTTTTTGAATTTTTCTTTATACTACTCCGTATGGTCAAAAAGTCAAATAAAAAATGAGTCACGTGGAGTGACTCATTTTTACCTGCAACATTTTTTGGTTAAATTTACTTATTTCTTTTAGTGCATCGTATTCTCGGGTGAGTGCTACATTTTGCGATTTGCACTCGTCTTCAAGTGCTTGATTACCGAGTACACCCCATAGCAATTGTTCGTAAGTTTCTGCACCTAAGATTCGTTGCTTTATTTTGGTGTCAGTAATTTGTTGTGCCAAGAGCTTCCTCTTAATACTTTCAAGAATAAGACGTCCTGCTGGTGAAGGTATCATAGGCTTTGTTTTTGTCACCATATGCTTATTAGA